>CALEBD010000137.1 GCA_937944945.1 uncultured Clostridium sp.
CTAGGTATTCATCTGTTATAGGTTCGTCATAATCTTCATCATTAAAATTTCTCTTACGACTTGATGCTTTTACAATTATTGTTACCACTAATAATACTAAAGCTATTAATCCTACAACTGCTATTATTTTTACTGATAGTGGAAGTGCTTGAATTCCATTCAACTCTTTATTAGTATAACTAGGAAGATTCTCACTAGTTGAACTTGAAGAATTATTTTCATTATCTACTACAGTAGAATTACTACCTTCTGCTTTCTTGTACTTGAACACAATTTCTTTACTAAGGTTATTTGCATCTAAAGTTACTTTTTGGTCAATAGAACTTACTAACTCATAACCAGTAATATCAACTGCACTGTAAGTATATTCCTTTAAATCTAAGTCTTTATATGAAACTGAATCTTTTATTTCTTCGTTAGTTTCTTCGTCAACATACTTTAATACAATTGTACCTTTCTTACTAGAGTTTAGATTTGTATTAGTATTTTGTGTTGCAGATACCTTTGAATATCTAAATACTATATTTGCTGAATTACGACTATAACTTAATTCAGTAGATGCTTTTCCACTACTAATCAATCTATACCCTTGAATATTAGGAGCTGAATATGTGTAAACACCTGCACCTAATCCATCATATATTTGAGAAGTTTGTATTGTTTCACCAGTTTCATTATCAATGAAAAGAATACTAATCTTACCACTTATATCTGCACGTCTGTATACAAATTCTACAGTTCTAGATGGATTATCTGCATTTAAGATAAATGACATCTTTTGATTACTTTCAAGTACATAACCATCAAATGATTTTGCAGTATACGTATAACTACCTGCTTCTAGGTTAGAATATGTTTCTTCTGCACAAATTAAATTGCCGTCAGTATCTACATATCTAACTACAACACTACCTGTAAATGGTTTTTCATCAGGTACAGAAGGTTTGTTACCTTCATCTGGAGTTAAAGTTCCTCCACCTGTAGGTATTAACTTATATTCAAATACAACAATAGGATTTACATTATCTTTAGATAATTCTATAACTTTCTCAGAATCACCAACAAGTTCATATTTGTCTATTACTTCAGCTTTTACTGTATGACTACCAAAAGCTAAGTCAGATAATACCTTATCTTCTATAATTTTATTACCATTCAAATCTTTATACTGTATTGTGATAGAACCTTTTGTTACAGGTGCTACATTTTTTGTATAATAGAACGTAACTGTATTATTAGGATTTTGTTCTGTTACATTTACAGTTTGTTCTGCATCACCAACTAAAGTATAATTATTAATTGATGGGGCAGATATTTTATATTCTCCAGACAATTCATGTGTTTGGGTTGTTGCTGGTGCAATTTCTAATCCTGTGGCTTTATCAACTGTTTTTATTGTTGTTACACCATTGATTATTTTATCACATTTAACATCTACACTTTTTGTAGGATTTATTAATGTTGTTGTAACTGTTAATGATGTTGTTTCATTCTTATAACCATCTATTGTAGGAATTTCTATTTTTACTTCCTCACCAAAATCTACTTCTAGTTGTTTAGTTGTTACTTCACTATTATTGTTAGAAACATCTAAATAACGTAAAGTGATTGTAGCTTTGTCTGGTCTTTGTTCTGCACCAGTGTATGTGTAATTAACTTCTACAGTTTTACTAGGTGTTTTATGACTTAACACCAAATCTACAGAAGCACCTGAAGCGTTTGTGTAACCATCATAATTCTTTAAATTTACCTTACTATTCTTTAATGGAGCTTCACCTGTGTAAACATCTAATAACTTATGGTTTTCATCATAAGCTAATATTTTATAGGTACCTTCTTTATTAGGTAAAGTTGCTTCAGTTGAATTGTATAGGTGTCTTACAACCCAAACATCATCTTCTTCAGCAGTTTCTGTTCTAATATAATTAAAACCTTCTACTTTTGCAGGTTCTGTGTTTACATCACCAACATCTACATTGGTGTAAACTACAGGGTCTGATATAAACTCCCCATTACGAGAAGATTCAGTAAAATCTGTCAAGATATACTCTACACGATAATTTCTATAAGTTAAACTATCGTCTGGTAAATAACCAATTCTTGCGACATTGTTACGAGCTTCTACTGAATAACTTTGTGTACTATCTCCTACAACCTTATACCCCGAAATATCTTCAGCTTCTAAAGTTATAGAATCATCTTTTGTTTCAATTGTTGTTGTAATTGGAATACCTTGTTCGTCTGTGATTAGTTCGCCTGTTATTGCATTTACACATTCTACAGTTACAGTAGAAGGTTGACCAACGCCTTCTATAGCTAATGTAGGAACTACTAAACCACAAACAGCACAACCAATTAATGTAAGCTGTGTGACTTTTAAAAAGCTTCTCTTCATAAATCTCCCTCCATTTTTAATATTTATATTAACTAGGTTAATATACTAAATATAACTCATACTATTCAAAAATCTTGAAGAGATATTCTGGAAAGAACTTTTAACAATTTCTTTAAATCCATATATGTTAAGCATTTTTAAAAAGTCTTGGTTGCTTATTATACTATTTACACCATCCCTTATATTTGTTAGGTTAAGATAACTACTATTGTATGTAGACTTTAAAAACCTAAACATAAAATCCCCCTCTTTGTTTCTCAATCTTTTATCCCATAACAAGTTAATTGTTATTTTCTGCTAATAACATGAATATTAGTACAAAATAACAATTAAAAAGAAAGGGTAGGTTTAACCTACCCTAAACTAATTCACTGGTGTAAGTTCTGAATTTACAGAAGGCTCTTGTGTACTGTTAGAGTCTGAAGTATTTGAACTATTTACGTCACTAGGATTATCTGACTCTTCAGTAGATTCTGTATTAGGAGATTCTTCCTCAGAATCTTGTACATCAGATATTGGTTTCACGCTGTAATAGTCTTGCTTCTTGTTCTTTTATTTCCTCAGGAGTCCTGTTTTCTTCAGGTATATATAAGTTACCATCTATGATTATATTACCGTCCTTATCGTATTGAATACCATCTTTTTCTTGAACATTGTTCTCAGCATCATTACCCATATTAACGATAAAATCTACGATATTTAAAAATCCTTCTTTAACCCATCTACAAAAACTCTTAACAGCGTTCCATGCTTTTCCATACCATTCAGCTTCTTGTATGTTAGAACCTATTTCTTGTAAAGTAGCTGATAAGTTTTCTTTATTGACTTTTAAAGTATCTTTTAATTCTTTATAATCTAAATCAAGATTATTTATTTTTGACATTACAGAAATCATCTTAGCTTTATCATTTTCAGATAACTCAACATTATAATTGTTGGTAATATTTGTTATTATGTTTCCAATCTCTATATCTGTCTTAGGACTATCTTTAATAACTTGTGTTTTTACTTCATTAACTACAGCAGAAGCTTCTTCTTTACCTATTGAATCACCAAGCTGACCTGTCATTACTAACTCTTCGTTAGCAACTTCTTTTTGTTCTTCTGTTATCTCTTTACCATCATCAGAACCTGTTTCAAATGCTTTCATTATTCCAGTTAATGCACCAGTACCTGAAACTGCATAAGGAGCATAAGCCTTAACATCAGCATTTGTAATACCCAAAGTTATTAAAGTGTTTGTTAACATAGAATTTGTAACCCAAGTTAAGTTTTGAGTTTCAACACGAATACCACCTGAAGATGTTGGATTTACATAAGCACTAGATACTGTCTTGTTTCCTATTTGAGCTTCGGGAACCATACCTAGTAATGCATTTCTTTCATCTGCATTAGTTATTACTATCTCCTGTGCTTGTCCTTTTGCTAAACCAAAATATTGATAAACTTGAGTTTTCTCAGCATCTGTTATATCATTTGCCATACTGATTACAGTATAACTATCTGCCTTAGCTACAATAGGATTTAATCCCACTAATAATGTACCGACTAATAATGCGGCTATCTTTGATAAACTAGATTTCCTTATCATCTTCTTCTAACTCCCTCTCATTTCTTTCTAATATAATTTTCCTTTTAATTAACTCATCTATATAAGCCTTCTTAGAAGGAACATACCCATTTCTTAATAACCCTTTTATATATAATTTATTATAGATGAACCCAAAAACTATATGTGATAAACCAAATGTTAATATTGAAAATAATAACATAATTCCGAAGTATTTCCAGTCTTTTCTAAATACAGGTACAAAACATCCGAACAATAAAGTTGTCCAACTAAAACCTGTTTTGGTATTAATTATATCACGGTGTTTATTTACTAAAGCTATTTTCATTAAGCTAATCTATCCTTAATAAGACTTAATAAGAAGTCCTTATTAGAATCGAAGTCATGAATCTTATCAATATTTTCAAGTATTAATAAGCCAACTTCACTGTGCTTAGTCTTGAACTCAGGTTTTAATTTTTGAGCTAATACTCTGTATTCCATTCCTAATGCAAATATTCTAACCATTTCAGAATCATCATAAGTTCTTACAGGTTCTTCTACTGGTTCTTCTATAATATCTTCAAGTATTTCATCTTTATCATGTACTTGAGCTACATCTGCAACTTCTACAACAGGTTCTTCTACTGGTTCTTCTACAACTGGAGCAACTACAGGTCTTTCACCTAAATCTAATCTTCTCTTATAGCCCTCTATTAAAACTTCTAAATTATTATTTACAGTTTCTGTTTGAGCTATCTTTGATTCTAAAGATTTGTTTGTAGCTAGTAAGTTAATATTTTCTTCTACTAATGCTCTGTTTTCCTTACTAACCATATCTAATGCTTCTTCTAATTTCTTGATTATAGAACTTGAATCTGGTATCATAAGAAGTTCTCTCTTTTTCTTATTTACTTCAGATTCTAGGTTTCTAATTGTTGTATTAGCTTCTATTAATTCTATTTCTTTTGCACCTAACTTATCAGCTAATTCTTTAATTCTATTTTCGAAATCTTCATCACCTTCAGCATGTTGATTATTAGCTTCTCTAGCTTCTTCTAATTGAAGTGCTAAGTTAGCATTCTCTTCTTTATATTCTTCAACATTACCTTTTAATAAATTAATCTCTTTTGATAGAGTATCTAGTCTAAGCTCTATTTCTAACTTCTCATTTTCAACTCTATCCTTTGAAGCCTTTAACTTTTCTACAACAGAATTTAAATGTTGAATTTGCATGATGTTTTCATTATCTGGAACTATATCAGATAATTGATTTTCTAATTCAACAACTTTTGTGTTTAATCCATTATTTTCATCTATTATATCATTATAACGCTCTTTTAATTTCTCATATTTATTTCTAATTTCTTCTAAATCTTCTTTCAGACTTGAGTCTACTTCAGCATTATTTAATTCTGATAAAGCGGCATCTAATCTATCTTGTAAATCAGCTTTTTCATTATTGCTTTCCTCTAAATCTATTCTTCTTTCATCTTCAATAACAGCACAAACTGCTTTATAAAAATGAGTAGCTAAAGAATTTGGAGTTACTCTTGAACTGATAGCATCATCTAATATAACACCATTTCTGATTGCTTCATTAATATCATCTACTAAGTTTAAGTATTCATCTGAATTTAAACCTTCATCAAGAACAGAGTTATATACTAGGAAAATATTATCATAGTTAAATAAATAATCTGATAAACTTAAAGTGTCATCTGATATATTATCTTCATTACCAAATAATCTTGTTGGTTCTGAAACAATATTACTAACTGTCTCAACTGCATCATCAATAGAATCATCTGTGATATCTTCTGTTGGTTCTGAAACTTTAAAATCCCTTCTCTTACCCATTACTGCTTTGTTAGTTCTTGGTTGAGATGACCTTGTTTCATCTTCTACCTTATTTCTCATAAGCTTTTCTTTCTTTCTGTTAAACATAAATTCCCTCTCCCTTTAATTTTAATTTTTGATAAATTTTAATAAATTGAAAAATTCAGACTTTGTTATAAAACTACACTCATATGACCTTTCGATGAGTTCATGCATTTTTACCATATCATACTCATGCTTACCTTGCATCATGTCTAGGTAATAATCCATAAGTTCATCATAAGTACCCATCATAAATGGTACATCTACGCCACGACGAGTGCCCAAATCTTTTAATTGACTGTAATCCACATCCTCATAATTAAAAGGTCCGTCGGGGTCATCAGGTATCTCCAAACCTCTGAAATTTATATACCCTTGTTTTTGTTCTCTAAAAGCGTCTAATGTGTCTATATCATCGGCTTCCTCATTAACATGACTAATATTATCTCCCGAAATATCACTTAATACTGATTTAACATTATTTGCTACATCTTTTGTTGCATTTATTATTGAATCAAATAAAGATTTTCCCATAACTAACCTCCTTTCTGTGGGTATTACAATCTTTTTCAATTTAAAGGAAAGTGTCGAACATTAATCACTTTCCTTTCAAATTACTATATAAATTTTTTAAAATATAAACCTGTTTGTACACCATCACTTAGCTTTGTTAAACTGGAATAGAAATATAACTAAATGCTTCATTTAATGCATCAATAACTTTAATATTATCTTCAAAATTCATATTTATATCAATATTCATATCACCTTTTAAAGTTTTTAATTTTGTAGTTATATTAATTTTAAGATTTTGTGTAATTTCTTCACCATTTACATCTTGTGCATCTAAGGCAACCATGAAATCATCTTCATTATTTCCCTCTAAAGTTAAATTTAAACCTGTACTTATTATTGTTAATTTAATATCTTTTTTCATTGTAAATATACCATCCCTCTTAATTAATTTTATTATAATCCAAAATATTTATATGTCTCGAATATAAGAATATTCTTAAGGAATACTGTTAAGTTTCCTTGATATGTTTTAAAAACATTATATAGTGAACTAGGAAGTTCAAATACATTATCTTTATATTTTATAAATAAACGTTTATCTTCTACATATATTTTTATATTTTGATTATTTAACAATATTTCATCTTCTACTGGATAATCTGTTCCTTCAAATCTAACGGCATTTAAATACCACTCTAGTTGTCTGTCGATATAATTATCTATATATCTAAAATCATCTGAAGTAAATTCTTCTAATTTAATTTTATCTCTGTTGCTCAATAATAGTGTATACACTGAAGAACTTAGAATATATCTTATTCCATCTTCGTCTAATCTATTAAAACTCCTTCGCATACCATGTTTATTTTCTGCAATAGTTTTTGCATTAAACATTAATCCGAAATGATAGCTATTACCTTTATTGGATAAGACAAACTCAAAGTCTTCAAATGATTCTACACCATAATTATTTTGCTCATAAATTTTTTCCTTAATATCTTCAGTATAAAGATTTAAAATTACTTGTTCGTATAATAAACCTTTTGCATATGATTCTTTAATAATCTGCATAGTTATATCAACCTTCCTAACTAAATTGAATTTAACATTGTAACATTATTATTAAAATATGTTTTTACTTCAAAAACCTTATAGCAGTTAGACTTTACTTTAACTCTATTTCTACCAATCCTAGCTTCATAATCTCCTCTTGATGAATTAACTATGCTTACATATTCGTTAAATTCGTCTTCTTTTATAGTGAAGCTATTAGAACCATAACAACCAAGTTCTTTGTTTGAACATTTTACAGTAACAAAAAACTTATTTGATTTTCCTATTACAGGTTTTATAGAAATATTTATTGTCTGAAAAGGTCTAGTGTATTCATAAGTGAATATCACCTGTTCTAAATCATCTACAATAGTTTTAAACTTATTTCTACCAATAGTTAAAATACTGCAAATGTCGAAGTTGTTAGCATTCTCTAGAAGTATCAAACTTATTTTTGATTTTAGATTATCTAAATCATTATTGTATGCCATAAACCTTGCTTTAATAGTACCAGCTTTATTTAACTTGTTTTGTAACCTTAAAGCTTTGTCACAAGCATCACGTAAACTTATATGTTTTTCTTTTGTATGTCTTTTAACTAATACATTAACCCCACTTCTCATAATTATACCCCTATAATTAAATTAAATCTTTTATATCGTTATAAGGTAAACGTTCAAAGCAATCCATACAAATACAATTACGCATCCAATCTGGGTCAGCTGAGTAATCTTGTACTTCCTTTAATGTAAATGTATGAGTGTTACCTTCAGAATCTATCCTTACAAGATTAGAAACCTTATACTCTGAACCACACTTACAACATCTAAACTTTTGTTCTACTTGACCATCTTTATTTTGCTTCTTAAAAAACATACTTATACCCTCCTACTAATTGAATTGATTTTTATAATCAACTAAATTGAGATAACCTCTTAGATTATCTCTGTTAATTGACTAACATATCTCCACAGAATTTATAAAATCAAATGTTATAGTAAATAATTCATTTGATTTAAAATCACAACTAGACAATGATTCTATTAATGCTATCATAGGAGTTACAAAGAACAAAAATGCTAGTCTGTCATGTACATCCCCTGTTCTCACAAAATCAAGTTTATTGTCAGAATTTATAAGTTTTCTAGCACTACTTATTATAGCATCATTTTCTATATTTTCTGTAAGATTTACAATATTTGTTTTGTTCTCTTTAACCTTTTTAAAAGAATCATAAATATCTGATGGGTTATCAAAATTCTTATTATTCTCAACCATATAAACATATAATGTTATTACATCAGAATTAATTACAAAATCCTTTTCTTCTAATACCATAATTTATACCTCAATTTATATTATTTATAAAAGTATCCCTATAATAGTATTGTATATTTGATATATTTGATATATTTCCAAGACAATCTGCAATAACATAATTGTCACCAACAACTACTTTGATTTTACAATTCTCAATTCTTTTAACTGATAGAATATTTGGTAAATATCTATCTAATAGTGTAAAAGAAATTTTCTCAAAATCAGGAGTAGCTTTACTTTTACAGCAAACATCAAATTTAAATCTACTATACTTTACATCAAGTACAGGGCTAACTTCTAGACTTAACTCATAATCATCAAATATAAAAGCTTTACTAAATGTTAAACGATTGTGAATTCTCTTTACTTTAAATCTTTCAGTTAACATTTTAATTAAGTCTTCTTTTTCAATACTACAAGCTATAACACATAACTTATTTTGAATATTACTTCTAACAATATCAACATTCTCTAGTACGCTTTCATCGTAAATACCACCCAATTCTTTTATGTTATACATAAGTTCTTTATAAGTTTTGTAAAGTTCTGCTAAGCTCATATTAGAAAGAGCATTTGTTGTTTTGTTTTCAATTAAGTTATCTAATAATACCATAATAATAACTCCTCTCTATATAGGAGAGTAGTCTTATTTAGACTACTCCACTTCATTAAACATCCCAAAACATATTCTTTAAACTGTCCATAACTTAGAATTCAATAATTAAATTATTTACTTTAAATTACAGATAGTTTTTAGAACTTTCATTATTTAAATTTAGATGTGAATTAATATAGCTTTCTTCGGTATACCAATCACCACGTATAACAGCAGGAATATGTATACCATATTCTAAATATAACTCATATCTTATTATTAACTCTAAAAGTTTTTCTCTAATCTCTACTTTATCAGTATCCACATAAAGTAATAAGTTATTAGGTAATTGCTTCTCTTTACCATTTAACTCTATAAATAACCTTTTCTTTCTTAAATAAACTCTGCAGAAGAAAGTTTCATAAAAGGTTTTTCTAGTTCTCTTACAACAAGTATCAAAACGCTCTAAATTAAAGTCATTATCTATATCAGCATAGTAATCCACTTGTCTTTCAATATAAGCATCTAATACTTCCTTGTCAGATTTACTCAAATCTCTTTGCCCTTTTAAAGCTGTATTTAGTTTAAGTGAACTGTGACTAAATAATGTATATACTGATGCTCTTATTATATATTCTATACCTTCTCTGTTCATTTCATGGCATAAGTCCAATAAGAAGTGGTCAAAACTACCATAATCACCGTTCCCATTTATTCCACCAAACTGATATGCAACCTCTCTCATATTATATATTGCATATTTATAATTTTTAATTTCTTCCAATAATTGCTCATGTGGTTTCTTTTCTTCTTCAGATAAGTTTGAGTTTTCTAAATCTTCTTTAAACCTTTTAGCCTTAGAATTCAATGGCAGTCTAACTATTAACTGTTCATGTAAATCCCCTTCATTTATTACTTCTCCTGT
>CALEBD010000138.1 GCA_937944945.1 uncultured Clostridium sp.
CAAAAGCAGTTTAAAAAAGTATTAGTTGCAAACAGAGGAGAAATTGCAATAAGAATTTTTAGAGCATGTGCAGAGTTAGGCATAAAAAGTGTAGGGATATATAGCAAGGAAGATAAGTATAGTTTATTTAGAACAAAAGCTGATGAATCTTATCTGATAGATGAAGATAAGGGACCTATTGATGTATATCTAGATATAGATGGAATTATAGAATTGGCCAAACAAAAAAATGTTGATGCTATCCATCCTGGATATGGATTTTTAGCTGAGAATTCAGAGTTTGTTCGCAAATGCGAAGAAAATGGAATAACTTTTATAGGGCCATCAGCAGATATAATGGATAAGATGGGGGATAAAATAAACTCTAAAAAGGTTGCCCATGGAGTAGGGGTTCCTACTATACCTGGAGTTGATAAGGTTATAGAGAGTGTTGAAGAGGCAAAAGAAGTCGCAAATTACGTTGGATATCCTGTTATGGTTAAAGCGTCTAATGGCGGTGGCGGTAGAGGTATGAGAGTAGTTTATAATGAAAAAGACTTAGCTCTTAAATAAGAAACTGCCTGTAGTGAATCAAAAAAAGCCTTTGGGAAAGCAGTTATATTTATAGAAAAATATATTGTAGAGCCAAAACATATAGAAGTACAGATATTAGGGGATAAACAAGGAAACATAGTCCATTTATACGAAAGAGATTGTTCTGTACAAAGAAGACATCAAAAAATAATTGAATATGCACCTGCATTTTCTTTATCTACAGAGTTAAGAGAAAAAATATGTAGTGATGCAGTAAAAATAGCTAAGAGTGTTGGCTATGTAAATGCAGGAACTTTAGAGTTCTTAGTGGATTCAGATGGAAACCATTACTTCATAGAAATGAACCCAAGGGTTCAAGTTGAACATACTGTAACAGAAGAAGTAACTGGTATAGATATAGTACAAAGCCAAATATTAATAGCAGAAGGATACACTTTAGATAGTGAAGAAATAGATATAAAATCTCAAGAAAACGTAAAAGTAAGTGGATTTTCAATTCAATGCAGAATTACAACAGAAGACCCTAAAAATAACTTTATGCCAGACACAGGAAAGATACAAGTTTATAGAACTGGTTCAGGAGCAGGTATAAGACTTGATGGTGGTAATGGATGTGCAGGGTTCGATATAAGTCCATATTACGACAGTTTATTAGTTAAAACTGTATCTTGGGATAGAACATTCAAAAAAGCAATCAATAAAATGTTAAGATCTATAAGAGAGTTTAGAATCAGAGGAGTAAAAACAAATGTCGGATTCTTAACTAATGTACTAGAAAGTCCTGTATTCCAAGAAGGGAAATGTAGTACAAAATTTATAGATGAACACCCAGAATTATTTAATATAAAAGAAAGCAAAAATAGAGCAACAAAATTGCTTCAATTCATAGGTAACGTTATAGTAAATGAAAATAAATGTGCGCAAAAGCCAGTATTTACCAAACCACACAAACCAATAATAAGAACAGACATCCCATATGTTGAAGGAAGTAGACAACAACTAGAAAGACTAGGAAAACAAGCATATATAGAAAAAATAAAAAATGAAAAGAAATTATTATTAACAGATACAACTATGAGAGATGCACATCAATCTTTAGTTGCAACAAGATTAAGAACTTACGACTTCTTACAAGCAGCACCAGCCACAGAGGCCTACATGAAAGATTTATTCTCACTAGAAATGTGGGGGGGAGCTACTTTTGACGTTGCGTATAGATTTCTAAACGAATCACCATGGAGAAGACTACAAAAACTAAGAGAAGAAATACCAGATATATTATTCCAAATGCTATTTAGAGCATCTAACGGTGTTGGATATACTAACTATCCAGACAATGTTATAACTGAGTTTATAAAAGAATCAGCAAAACAAGGAATAGATGTAATAAGAATATTTGACTCACTAAACTGGGTTGAAAATATGAAATTATCAATTGATGCAGGTCTAGAAACAGGCAAAATAGTAGAAGCGACAATGTGTTATACAGGAGACATATTAGACCCATCTAAGTCTAAATACAACCTTGAATATTATATAAATTTGGCACAAGAGTTAGAGTCATTAGGAACAGATATCATATGTATAAAAGATATGGCAGGTTTATTAAAACCACATGCAGCGTATAGCTTAATAAAAGCATTAAAGGAAAATGTAAATACACCAATACATCTACATACTCATGATACTAGTGGTAATGGAGTTGCAACTTGTTTAATGGCATCTAAAGCTGGTGTAGACATAGTAGATACAGCTTTACAATCAATGGCAGGGCTTACAAGTCAACCATCGTTAAATGCTATAGTAGAGGCTTTAAGATTTGATGAAAGAGATACAAAAATAGATTTATATGGATATGAGCAAATAGGCGATTATTATTATGATTTAAGAGAAGTTTATAAAAAATTTGAAAGTGGATTAACAACTTCTTTCGCACAAATATATCAATATGAAATGCCTGGAGGACAATATTCTAACCTTAAAGCACAAGCAGATAGTTTAGGATTACAAGATGAATTTGACTCAGTAAAAGAAAATTATCAAAAAGCTAATAAGATATTAGGGGATATAATAAAAGTTACACCATCTTCTAAAGTTGTTGGGGACTTATCAATATTTATGACTAAAAATAAATTGAACGAAGAAAACATAATAGAAGAAGGTAAAAAATTATCATTCCCAGATTCAGTTGTTGATTATTGTAAAGGAATGATAGGTCAACCTGTTGGAGGAATACCAAAAGATTTACAAGAAGTTGTTTTAAAAGGGGAAGCTCCAATAACAGAAAGACCAGGTAAATTAATGCCGTTAGCTGATTTTGAAGCTGATAAAGAATATTTAAATGAAAAATTCTCTATGGAATCTAATATAAGAAATATTTTAAGTTATGAATTA
>CALEBD010000139.1 GCA_937944945.1 uncultured Clostridium sp.
CATTCGTTCTTTTCAGATAATCCTCCAGCCACTCCGTCATTTCCAAATCTAAATGATTTGTCGGTTCATCTAATATTAAACAAGGTGTTTGTTGAGCCAAAGCTCTAGCTAAAATTACCCTTTGTTGTTCACCACCTGATAAAGTAGAAAAACTTCTGTTTTTAAATTCTAACATTCCAACTTTATCTAATGATTCATTGACAATTTGGTAGTCTTTACTGTTATCTGGTTCTAATCTTTTTTTATGTGGAGAACGCCCCATAAGTACTACTTCTTCAACCGAAAAATCAAAATTATAGTAGTTGTGTTGTGCTACTACAGCCAGTTTTTTAGCAGACTCTTTTACACTCATTGTAGATATAGGTGTATTTCCTAACATTATACATCCTCCATTCGGTTTTAATGTCCTATATATACATTTTAATAAAGTAGATTTACCGCTTCCATTTGGGCCTATTATTCCTACAAACTCTTTATTTTTAGAGTCTATAGATACGCCTTTTAATATTTCATTATTTCCTATTTCCATTTTTATATCTGTCGCACATATATTCACTACTCAGCACCTCCAAATCCATAAGATCTTTTTACCATTAGATAGATAAATACAGGTGCACCTATCATTGATATTAAGATTCCTATTGGCATTTCTGAATTTGGTATAACTATTCTAGATAAAGCATCAGCACAAATCATAAATATAGCACCGACTAATGCAGATATAGGTATTAATTTTTTATGGTCTGTACCAAATAACATTCTGACTGCATGAGGAATTATAAGTCCTACAAATCCTATTACTCCCGCACAATAAACAGAAAGTCCTATCATTATTGAAGTTATTATTAAGTATATATGTCTTGGCTTGTGTAAGTCTGTACCTAAAGTTATAGACACATCGTCACCTAAAAGCATTAAATTTAATACTCTGTATCTGCTCCAGAAGAATATACACGCTATAATAACAACAGGAAGTATAACTATATTAGTTTCCCATTTGGCTCCTGCTAAACTACCAAGAAGCCAATAAGTCACACTTTGCATTCCTGTTTTATCATTTGCTATATAAATTATAAAATTTGAAAATGAAGAACATACTGCACTTAGCGCCATACCTGCTAAAATTAATTTTAAAGAAGTCGCACTACCTTTTATATTGGCTAATAGTAATACTCCAAATGAAACTAATAAAGCTCCTATAAATGCCATTACTCCAACAAAATTTCCTCCTAATACAGCCCCAAATCCAAGCATTATTGCAAATGTTGCTCCAAGTGATGCACCTGATGATATTCCTAAGATATATGGGTCTGCTAGAGGATTTTTTACTATAGCCTGCATAACAACTCCACTAATACTTAATGCCATACCTATAGCTATTGCCAATACTACACGTGGAAATCTTATTATCCATACGACATCATGTATAGGTCCAGTTGCATACTCACTAAACGACTTAATTCCTAAAATTTTATATCCTAAAACTTTGTAAACTTCTGATACCGAAATTTTGGCACTCCCTAGGGTAACCGATATCATAACTGATCCGACAAGTATTATTAATAATATTAAAGCTACACCTATATACATAGGTGTAGACTCTTTGATTGATTTCTTATTCATATTATTTGTTTAAATCAGGATATAAACCTTGTGATATAGTTTCTATACCGTTTATTGTACGAACACCTGAAGCATACATATCTCCAAGCATTATTGGAACTATCCTTTTATTTTTAACTGCATCTAAACTGCTGAATGCTTTGTCTTCTAATAATTTATTTAATGCATCTTGTTTAACTTGTTCTGGATCATCACCTGAATAAGGCATATATACTACATATATTACATCTGGATTTAAAGATACTATATCTTCTTTTCCTAATTTACTTTGGTCTTTTGCTACTAAGTTTGCTCCTAGAGATGTTATCATATCTCCACCTAAACTATTTTCTCCATAGTTTGTTATTTCGTCACCTAAGAATTCTAACATTAATACATTTTGTTTATCTTGACCTTTTGCAGCTTTTAAAGCTTCGTCTATTTTAGATTGCATATTATTTACTATTTCTTGAGCTTTATCTTCTACATTAAATATTTTTCCTAAATTTAATATATCAGTCATCTCATTTTGTATAGTTCTCTTTTCGCCTTCTTTTCTTCTTGTATTAGTGTTTATGTATGTATTACATCCTTTATCTATCCATGTATTTACATCACCTAATTTGTCTTCTGCAAATATTGAACCCCAGCTAAGTATCATATCTGGATTTAATGCTGTTACAGTTTCTTTTGATGGTGTAAATTCTGTTAAATATTCAACCTTTTCAAATGCTTTTTTATATTTTTCATCTAATTCATTATCTAGACCAGCTGCAGCAACTAATCTATCTTCTAGACCTAATTCTAACATTGTTTCTATAGATCCTTGATATACTGCAAGTACTTTTTCTGGAGCTTTGTCATAAGTTGTCTTAACTTCATCTCCTGCATAATTATAAGTTGTTACTTCGACTGGGTAACCTGCTACCGCTTCTGAATTTGAAGAAGCAGAGTTACTAGCTGTATTGCTTTTAGAGCTACAACCAACTGCTGTTATACACATTGCTGTTACTAATGTTGCTGTAATTAATTTCTTTAACCTTTTGTTCATAACTTCCCTCTCAATTTTATTTTATAAATTTTAGCTTTATCACACTGTATAATGTGATTTTACTTATGATTTACTTTTTCTATTTTATCATGATAAACCTATTTTCCATACAGTTTTTTATTATTTTTATATTCCATTTCGTTATTACTAGTTATTATTTTACACAAATTAATTCTTTCATATTCTCAAATTTCTTCTCTCCA
>CALEBD010000140.1 GCA_937944945.1 uncultured Clostridium sp.
ACAATCCATATGCAATTTTAGCATCACCAATTTTTAAAACCAAGCCACTAAAATCAACGCCTCCAATAATCACTCCTATGATAGGCATTAAAATATCATTAACAAGAGATGATACAATTTTACCAAAAGCACCACCAATAATAACACCAACTGCTAAATCAACAACGTTACCTTTTGAAATAAACTTTTTAAACTCTTTAAACATTTTATAACTCCTTTCGAATAAATTATAACATGATTATTTAGTATGTGATATAATAAAAGAAGATAAGGGGTGCATGATATGAAAAAGCAAATAATTATTTTAAATGGTACTGGTGGAAGCGGCAAAGATACATTTATTAATTTGTGTTCAAAATATGCATCTTGCATGAGTATATCATCTGTTGATAAGGTGTATGAAGCAGCATCGTTATTGGGATGGACTGGAACAAAAACTGATAAGGATAGAAAATTTTTAGCAGATTTAAAAGATTTATCTACCGATTATAACGATATGCCTTTTGAGGAAATAAAAAAGAAAATAGAAAGTTTTGAAAAAAGTAATTATGATGTTTTATTTGTAAAATTAAGAGAACCAGAAGAAATTAAAAGACTTGCTCTTTTATATAATGTAAAAACTGTTTTGATAAAGAGAAAAGACCATAAAATAATAACATCAAACAGAGCTGATGCTAAGGTTGAAAACTATAATTATGATTATGTTATAGAAAATAATTTACTAAGTAAGTTAGATTGTATTGCTAAAAAATTAATTGATGAAGTTCTAAAATAACGACATATAATTCACGTATAATTAGCAAATTCATAAAATACTATTGAAAAAATTAAAGATAAGTGTTATAATTAGTGGCGTCGCAAGGGAAATTCGAACCTTCTTCCTTGCAAATGAAGTATAGTTGCGCTCGTAGCTCAGCTGGATAGAGCACTTGGCTACGAACCAAGGGGTCAGGGGTTCGAATCCCTTCGAGCGCGCCACTTATTATTTATATAGTAATACTTGCATATTAACACGCGTGCAGTATTGACAATTTTAATTTTAGTATGATATAATCATCTTGCAATTCGGAAAGTAGCACAATTTGGTAGTGCACGCGGTTTGGGACCGTGAGGTTGCAGGTTCAAATCCTGTCTTTCCGACCATTAGAAAGTAACTACTCATATAGAGTAGTTTTTTTGTTGCAAAATAATCTGCGACCTCACATTCCCAAAGTAAAAAGAAATCATTCTAAGACTTCTTCATACAACTTGCATAAATCAGATTCCTTTATTCCGAAAGTAACCCCATGATCATGTTCCAATCCTTTTTTGAAACCACTTTTATAAACTCCTAAACAAAAATATATGCGTATATCCCCATTTTCCAAAGCCTCAAAAAACTTATCAATCCCTTTAAGTTTATAAAACTTAATCTCATTATAATGAAAATGTTTTTCTCCCTTAATTAATTTGCTATTATATTTAACAAACGATAAATAGCTAAGCTTTCTGTTTATTGTGTCATTGATATCTATAAAATCCCAAAAAACACTTTTGTCGACCAGAATATTATGTTTATTATAAACGTATAGATAAATCCTTTTTTCACTATATCTTACATTTATCTTAAAAGAATAACCAGATTCTACCTTTACTTTCATATTGGTATAAAAAGATTTCATAAGTATTTTAACATCCGGAAAATCTTTATCGGGCGTTCCATAACTATCTCTTATCCTTTTTAATTCAAACCCAAAACAATTACTTGGAACAAGACTGAAAAGTGAAATATACTTATATTTATTTTTAAAACTAAAATTATTTTTAACTTTTATTTCAATACCTTTATAATCTGCTGTTTGAAAATTATCATTATATTTTCCGATTAGTTTTTCAAACGTAAGACCAGCATTCCCTTTATTATTTTGACTTATTCCTTTAACATAGCCCATTTTTTTAATTTCATTAAATTTGTTTTGTAATTCTTTTATAGAATCTTTAATATTAAAATTATCCATAATAAAATTCCTTCCTTTCTTTTTTGCCTGCTATAATACACAAAACATCTGTCGATAAAACTCGTATTTTGAAATAATGAATAAAAAATGTTATTTTTTCGTGATATAATCATAATGAAAGGAAAATAATTATGAAACTAGTATCTTGGAATGTTGCAGGTTTTAGAGCTTGCTTAAAAAAAGGATTTGAAGACTTTTTCTACACATGTGATGCTGACGTGTATTGTCTTCAAGAGGTTAAAGCAGAAAAAGACCAAATAGATTTTGAACCAAAAGATTTTTACTGTTACATAAATCCAGCAGATAAAAAAGGATATTCTGGCACTCTCATATACACGATAAACAAACCCATTTGTGTAACTTATGGAATGGGGGTAGATAAGCACGACCACGAAGGAAGGGTAATTACCTTGGAATTTGAAGACTATTATTTAGTTAATCAATACGTTCCAAACGTAAAAAGAGATTTATCAAGATTAGATTATCGTATGAAATGGGAAGAAGACCTTTTGGTTTATTTAAAAAAATTAGAAGAAAAAAAGCCTGTTGTTATATGTGGAGACTTTAACGTTGCACATACCGAAAAAGATATAAAAAACGCGAAATCTAACATAGGAAATGCTGGGTTTACTTATGAAGAAAGAGATAAATTTACAAAGTTATTAGATAGTGGTTTTATTGATACATATAGATATTTCAATCCAGATAAATGTGATGCTTTTTCTTGGTGGAGTTACATGAGAAGAGCAAGAGAAAACAACGTTGGATGGAGAATAGATTACTTTTTAGTGTCAAAAAGTATTATTGATAAAGTGTCAAATCCAGTTATATATAGTTATGTTATGGGAAGTGACCACTGTCCAATAGGAATTGATATAAAGCTTAAATAAAAGCTTTTTTGCTCACGTAGCTCAGGCTGGATAGAGCGTCACCCTCCGAAGGTGAAGGTCAAAAGTTCAAATCTTTTCGTGAGCGCCATTTACCGGAAAGTAGCTTAATTTGGTAGAGCGCTACGTTCGGGACGTAGAGATTGCAGGTTCAAATCCTGTCTTTCCGACCATATTAAAAATTGACATTTACTTAAATCGTGATACAATACCAACTATTAAAAGGTGATATTATGAGCAGATTACAAGATTTAAATGATGAAGTATTAGAAAAAGTTAAGTTTATTGATAAGGATTTTGAACTATCAAATCCACTTTTATTAACCGATGATGTTAAAGGAAAAATTCTATACATGGGACAAGAAACCAATACTTGGTGGGGTAGTCATAAAGATTTTTCTTCAGCTAGAAATTTGGAGATGAAATATAACGAATATTTTTTGAAAGATAAAATGAGCAATCGTGAATTTTGGAAATTTATAAGAGAAGGCGTTTCCTGTCATGATGTTGCAAATCAGGGAAACATAACGTGGTCAAATCTTTTTGTTTGCAGCAATGCACACAAAAAAGGTACGCCGAGCCTTCATGAAGAAATAAAGGAACTGTCGGTAAACTACCTTCTTAACATAATAGATTACTTATGTATAGAAAAGGTAGTATCGGTAGTAGGTCCTTCTAATCCATACTATGATGCTTTACTTAAGCTTATGGGAGAATTAGGCTGGGAAGTTCAAGGATGGCCAACTCTTTCTTCACCTGTAATTTACTCTGATAATAAAAAATTATTTTACACATATCATCCAAATTATTTAAGAAGAAGTGGTAAAACTCAAGAAGTCTCATCATCACTAAAGGAATTTATAAAAAGATAAAAATATAGGAAAATAAATCAACCTATATTTTTTATTTTGAATACTATACTAATGAAGATGCATCTTCAAATTATTTTGGGGGATTTTGAAATTGAGTGATATTTTAAATGCAATTTCCAACAACATTATTCAAATTTTTAGTGCAATAATTACCGGTGTTATTAGCTATCTAGGAATTAGAATAAAGAATTTGTATCAAGAATACATTCAAGATAAGTTGAAAAAAGAAATTGTAGATAAGACTGTAAAATACGTTGAACAAACGTGCAAGGATGTAACTTGTGAAGAAAAGAAAAGGAAAGCTTTGGAAAAATCATTAGAATGGATGAAGGAAAAGAAAATAAACGTTAGTGATACAGAATTAGAAATTTTAATTGAAAGTGCGGTTAATTGTTTATAAAAGGGGCTAAAAAATGGCCTCTTTTATTGTATAATTATACTAGAGGTGAATGGTTATGGAAACATTCAAAATAAAATCAAGTTATGATGGATTAATGCTTTACGGCTTGATAGAAGAACCTAAGAAAAAGCCAGTAGGAATAGTTCAAATATCTCACGGAATGGCTGAAAATAAAGAAAGATATAAGGATTTTGTGAAATTCCTTAGCAATCATGGTTATATAGTTGTTATTCATGACCATAGAGGTCACGGCAAAAGTGCTAAGACTGAAGATAATTTTGGATACTTTGATGAAAATAAAAACATATTAAAAGATGAATTATATGAAGTTACAAAGTTTATAAAAGAAAAGTATCCAAATTTAAAAATAACTTTATTTGCACATAGTATGGGGTCTTTAGTTGCAAGAATGTATATTCAAGATTATGATGACATGATAGATAAACTTATTTTATGTGGTGCGCCTACTTATAATCCGTTTTCTTTATTAGGAAGCTTACTTGCTAAAATATCTGGAAAAATACATGGGGAAAAGTACAGAAGTAAATTTATCAACGATCTACTTTTTCATCCGAACAAATCCAAGAGTTAGGAATGTTATAACTTTTATTATG
>CALEBD010000141.1 GCA_937944945.1 uncultured Clostridium sp.
TTAATAATTTTATCGTCTACATCTGTAATATTAGATGCATAATTGACCTTATAGCCTATATATTCTAAATAATTTTTTAGCATGTCATAAAAAATCACAGGACGAGCATTGCCAATATGAATATAATCATAAACATACTTATTATTGCCCCTCTTGACATTAGGCTACATAATGAACCTATAAGTTCTAGTTGTGAAATTACACCAACACCTATAGTTGCTGAGAAGAATGATAACGCACTTGTCATGATTGATCCACCACTATGTTTTATTGCTGCTTGCATAGCTTCAAATTTATTATCATTATATCCCAATTCTTCTTTAAATCTAGAAGTAAGAAGTATTGCATAGTCAACTGTTGCTCCTAATTGTATTGTTCCTAATACTATAGATGCTATAAATGGTTCAATCTTTCCTGTATAATAAGGAATTCCTAAGTTTGCAAATATAGCACATTCTATTGCTGCAACCAATATAACTGGTAATGATATTGATTTAAATACTATAGCTATTATCAAGAATATTGCTATTATAGAAGCTGCACTTACTTTCTTGAAGTCTGTATCTGCTATTCTTATTAAATCTTTTGTAAGAGGTGCTTCACCACCTACAAGACCCTCAGGGTCATATTTATGGACTATATGTTCAACTTCTGTTAATTGTGCATTACACTCATCTGAAGCTGCTCTATATTTTGAATTTAATAATATTTCTTCATATCCTCCAGCTTTTAATTCACTTAAAATTTCATCAGGTATCATTTCTTGATCTATTGCTGGACCTATATATTTTTCAAGTCCTATAACTGAATTTACACCGTCTATTTCTTCAAGTTCTTTAATCATAGATGTTACATCATTTGAATCTAATTTATCGCTTACTAAGATAAAATCTGTACTTTCCATATGGTAGTCATCTTTCATCTTATTAGTAGCAACTATTGATGGAAAATCATCTGGTAAAGACTCATCTAAGTTATAATAAACCTTAGCATTGTTATTTCCTATAAATGCAGGGATAAATATTATAACGAATAATACTGCTAGTTTTTTATAATGTTTAACTACAAATTTTGAAGTTTTTTCAAATGCTGGTAAAATTGTTTTATGTTTATATTTGTGTATTGGTTTGTCAAATATTAATATTAATGATGGTAAAATTGTTACTGTGCATAAAACACCAATTATAACACCTTTTGCCATTACTATACCCATATCCATACCTAAACTTAAATCCATAGTACAAAGTGCTAAGAATCCTGCTACAGTAGTTGTCGAACTACCTATTATAGATACAAATGTGTTTTGTATTGCATTTGACATGGCCTCTATTCTGTCGGAGTTTTTTCCCAACTCTTCATCATATCTGTGAAGTAAGAAAATAGAATAATCCATTGTTACCCCTAGTTGCAATACTGCTGCTAAGGCTTTAGTTATATATGAGATTTCTCCTAAAATTATATTAGAACCAAAATTATATATAATTGCTAAACTTATACTTAATAAAAATACAAATGGTACTACAGTTGATTCCATTGTAAGTAATAAAACTATTAAAGTAAGTATACCAGCTATTATTATATATAATGGCATCTCTCCATCTGCACAATCTTTAGTATCTTTTATAATACCACTCATACCACTTAAAAATCCTTGTGCACCAACTATGTTTCTAATTTTTTGTACAGTATTTTGAGTAGTTAGTGTTGCTGTACCTTCTTTTAACATCACTATTATCATAGTAGATTTATCGCCATTATAAAGTAAATCTGTCATATCCTTTGGGAGAATTTCTTTTGGTACAGATAAATCTACAAAATCATCTACCCAAAGTGCTTTTTTAACTCCATCTAACTTAGCTACTTTTTCTTTTACTTTGGCTACATCTTTATCTGGCATATCTTCAACAATAAGCATCGCGATAGATCCGCATCCAAATTCATCTTGTAAAATTTTTTCTGCTTGCATTGTAGATGTCTCTTCTGGCAAATAACTCAATATGTCATAATTTACATCTGTTTTGAAATATCCAAATGCTGCTGGAACTACTAATATTACTGCTAATAGCAAAATTAATTTGCTATGTTTGGCTATCGCTTTTGATATCCTTTCCATAATTCTACCTCCATTTTTAGGCGTGCCCAATATTTATACCTAGATTGTAGGGCGCGCCCAAAAGTTTGTCAACAAGTTTTTGTGTTAAATTTTTACAGTAGATTATAAAATTTTTATTGCACATAAAAAATTCCCTTCGCTCATGGCGCCAACGAATCAAAGATTCCGTTGCTTCAAATAATAAGTTGGAAATTATATATAATTTCCTTAGAAATAAAAAGAACACATGGCAGAAAAACTGCTATGTGTTCTTTTAAATTATATCGCTTTTTAATTTTATACTGACTATTTCAGGCTTACAATTTATTCTTATTAATACTTTTGAGCCTCCAAGTCCTTTACTTACTATCATAGTCGAATTATTTTTTTCGTATTTTCCTAAATCATACTTAGGAAAGAACTTTCTATCTGGTGATAATAAGCCCCCTATAAATGGTA
>CALEBD010000142.1 GCA_937944945.1 uncultured Clostridium sp.
TCAAAAGAAAATCCATTCCATGATGACTTAGAAGAAGCGGCAGCAATGGCAAAACCAGCATATTTATTAAATGTTGTTGCAAATTCAGACCAACAAATAATAGCAGCATTTGCAGGAGATTGGATAAAAGCTCATAAAGCAGCAACTGAATTAGTAGATTCTATAGACGGTATTTATGTTGACGAAAGAGCAGATTTAGTTATAGCTAGTGCGGGCGGTTTCCCAAAAGATATAAACTTATATCAAACTTCTAAAACACTTTCAAATTCTAAAAGTATGATAGATGATGGCGGAACAATGATAATACTATCAGAATGTAGTGAAGGATTTGGAAATCAAGATTGTGAAGATCAAATTGTTAAATTTACAAATATGGAAGATAGAGAAAGAGCATTGAGAGCTGACTTCTCAATAGGTGGATTTGTTGGATTTGATTTTTCTGATACAGCAGAAAGATATAATATGATATTAGTGACTGAAATACCAGCAGATAAATTTAAGAATACAAAAATACACGTTGTTAAAACTTTAGATGAAGCATTGAGAGTAGCAAAAGAATTAAATAATGGTTCAATCGACAACATGAAAGTCGCATTATTACCACATGGTGCTAATACACTACCTAAATATAGATAAAAATATTTTATATAAAAACAAAGGTCGCACAATTTAGTGCGACCTAATTTGATTGATTAAATTAGTATAATATTAAAATGTTTATTAAAATCGTTAGTTAAGCTTATATAAAAATCTAATTAATGCTCATCTTACTTATCATCTTCGCTTTTAGAATCATCAATATCATCTTTTTTACTTGAGTCTATTGGATTATCATCTATATTTTCCTCAGTATCTGCTTTAATTTCCGTTTCATCGCTTGGCAAAACATCAACATCCGGCTCAATTTCTGTTTCAGTACTTGGTAAAGTGTCGATATCTGTTTCAATTTCCGTTTCATCACTCGGTAAAGCATCTACATTAGGCTCAATTTCAATTTCAGTGCTTGATAAATTATCGATATCTGGTTCAATTTCTGTTTCAGTACCTGACAAAGTATCAACATTCGTATCAATTTCCGTTTCAGCACTTGGCAAAATATCGACTTCACCTTCAGAAATATCAATCTGACTATCAATATCGTCTTTATTATCGACACTGTCATTTTTATCTTCATTACAATACTCATCGTCTATTTCATCACAATCATTACAATTTCGATACTTACAATCTTCATCATCAGTAGAAGTTCCGTTCAATTCAATCGTATCTGTTTTAAAAGGTGATAAAATAACGATTATTCCAAGTAAAAATAATAATGCTGATAAAATATACATGTGCATAATCAATACTAAAATTGATGCTATAATTATGACAATTCCTGTTTTTCTATGTTTAATTTTTTCAGAGTTGGCCAATTAAATTACCTCCTGTTCATTTGATAAATATATCAAAATTATCTTTTAGAAAAAAATAAGTGAGAAAATAAATTACTTTCTCACTTAAACTGTATTCCTAAAGGATTATATTTATTCTAATTATTATTTTGTTTTAACAAATTTACTGCTTTCCATACATCCTACAGCAGTTATTGCTAAAGCTAGACACACACCTAAGTTTTTAAGTTCAAATGTCAATGGTATTGCAAATATTCCTCTCATAAAAGGAAGGAAAGTAAGTGATAACATTCCAAGACAAATAATTACTGCGCCTAGTGCATATTTGTTGCTTGTAACTCCCAAACTAAGAATAGTTTCGCTATTAGAACGTGCAGCAAATGTTTGTATTATTCTAGATAACGTAATTGTTATAAACGCCATAGCTGCACCTAAAGCATCGGATGTCTGCATTCCTATATATTGAGCAAGTATTGTAACTATACCTATTATTGAACCTCTTGTAAGAACTACTTTCAATGTATCTTTACATAAAATACTTTCGTTAGGGTCTCTAGGTGGTTTATTCATAGTATCTTTTTCGGGTTTTTCAAAACCTAATGCAATTGCAGGTAGAGAATCTGTTACCAAGTTTATAAATAATAATTGTATAGTAGTGAATGGATTTGCCCATCCAGCAAACACAGCGAATAATATTGCTATTATACCGCCTAAATTTCCTGAGAAAAGATAAGTAATTGATTTTTTAATATTATTATAAACTGTTCTACCAACTTCAATTGCATTTACGATAGTTGCGAAGTTATCATCTACTAAAACCATTGCAGATGCATCTTTTGCAACTTCTGTACCACTTCCCATTCCAATTCCTATATTAGCCTGTTTTAGAGCAGGTGCATCATTTACACCATCACCTGTCATAGCTGTTACTTTGCCTTTTTTCTGCCATGCTTTGACTATTCTTATTTTATTTTCTGGAGAAACTCTAGCATAAACTGATATTTTTTCAAGTTTATTATCAAGTTCCTCATCAGTAAGAGAATCTAATTCTTGGCCAGTAAGAGCTAGGTCGTCTTTTTCCATTATGCCTATTTCGTGAGCTATTGCAGCAGCAGTAGTTTTATGGTCCCCAGTTATCATTATTGTCTTTATACCAGAAGATTTTGCTTCTTTTACTGCATCAAATACTTCTTCACGAGGTGGATCTATCATAGCCATAAGACCTATTAAGATTAAATTATTTTCATCATCTAAACTAGGTTCAAATTCATCAGCTACATTTTTATAAGCAAATGCTAAAACTCTTAAAGCTCTATTTGAAAAGTTTTCATTTATTTTTTTGTATTCATCTAAAATTTCGTCTGATATTTCTATAACTTCGTCGTATTTAAGTGCGTATTTACATCTTTTAAATATTACATCTGGTGCACCTTTTGTAAACATAATATTTTCATCATCTATTAAATTTACAGTAGTCATAAGTTTTCTATCACTATCAAATGGTATTTCAGATATTCTAGTGTAGTTTTCTCTTATAGATTTATAATCTACGTCGTATTTTTCTGCATAATTTATAAGAGCTACTTCAGTAGGGTCGCCTATTTCTATTCCTTCTTCGTTTACATCTGAGTCGTTACAAAGAATAGAAGATAAACTTAAATATCTTTCTTGTATTGCACAAGCACATACAGCGATTTCAGTGCCATCTGATGTATTTTCATTATTGTTAGAGTTTGTATTAGTATAATCTTTTATATAATCAAACCCATTGAACTTATCGCTATCAGGTCCATAAAGATAAGTTTCAACTACTGTCATTTTATTTTGTGTTAGGGTACCTGTTTTGTCAGTGCATATAACACTTGTTGAACCTAAAGTTTCAACAGCAGGTAATTTTCTAATTATAGATTGTCTTTTTGCCATTGTATTTGTTCCAGATGCCAAAACTATTGTAACAATAGAAGTTAGGGCCTCTGGTATTGCAGCAACTGCAATTGCTATAGCAAACATAAACGAATTCATTAAATCGCCGCCTCTAAAAACTTCTAGTGCAAATATAAGTGCAGCTAAGATTACTATTGCGACTCCTAATTTTTTACCGAAATCGTCTAGTTTTTGCTGAAGAGGTGTCTGTTTATTTTCAGCAGTTTCAAGTAGGTTTGCTATTTTACCAACTTGTGTATTCATACCGCATGAAGTAACTACATAAGTAGCTCTACCATAGACAACCATAGAACCGCTAAATACCATATTTTTTTGATCACCTAGTGAACTTTCTTCATTTATAGTATCAGCATTTTTTAAAACTGGTTCTGATTCACCTGTTAGCATTCCTTCAATAACTTTTAATGTTTGAGATTCGATAATTCTACCATCAGCAGGAACATAATCCCCAGCCTCAAGAAGTACTATATCACCAGGAACTAATTCCTGTGACGAGATAGTGAGTTTCTCATTATTTCTAATTACTTTTGCTTCTGGAACTGATAATTTTTTTAAACTATCTAGTGAACTATCTGCTTTTTTTGTTTGAACTACTCCTAATACTGCGTTTATTCCTAAAACTGCAAATATAATAAGTGATTCAACTGTATCTCCTAAAAATACTTGTGTCATTGCTGCAACTAGCAAGATTATAACTAATGGGTCTTTGAAACTTTCTAAAAATAACTTCCAAGTTGGTGTTTTTGGTTTTTCTTTTAATACATTACGACCATAATTTTTTAATCGCGATGTTACTTCCTCCTGTGTTAATCCAGTCAAATTACTATCTAAGTCATTTAAAACTTGAACTGAATCTTTTTGATAAAACATATTTATTCCTCCTAATATTAAATTTATCAAATAAAAAAGACCTCCAAGTAGATTATTAATAAATTTAAAATCTACTTTGAAGGTCTTGCTAACAAGTTTATGTACTCGCTAGTCAACCGGGATAAAATCCGAAATGACGATTGACTATCACAGTGTGAAAGCTACTCCCCTTCAAGGGAATTCTTTATTTTTCTATATTATATTAATAATTGGCAAAAAATACAACAGATTTTTTGTTAAAAAAATTTAATATAATAAATTTATAGTAACATTTAGGTAAGCTGTAATGCATATCTAATAAAAATGTAATTTAATCAAGAAAAATAAAGAAAAATAATATCTTTTGTAAAATTAATATATAAAATATCGATAAATTGGAAATTAGCAATATTTTTTTCAATACTGTAACCTTA
>CALEBD010000143.1 GCA_937944945.1 uncultured Clostridium sp.
AGGGATACCTGCATATAGAAGTGCGGGTAACAGAGCGAATGCAATTATGCTTTTTTTGATTGTTGGTAGCAGTTTCATAATATTATAATAGATGGGGTTTATAATTTATATTCTGTAATATGTCAGTTGAACCTGTTTTGACTGACTACTACAGATTGATTAATTTTTTCGGATAGTTTAAATAATACCATTTTTTAATACAAATCAACATGTGTAATACTGTTATCTCTTACAGAAAGCAAAATTATTATAATAATTTATTTAATCAAAGCATTGGATGTATCAATAAATTTAGATTATAAGTTTCTCATTGCTGTATTTGATAAAAATTCAACAATGAGTTATATTTATTATTGTAGATGTGAAATTATCCATGTAAGGAATCTAAAAATTATCTATATAAAAAAGCTACTAGATATTTGTCATTCTGAATATAATAAAGAAGCTGTAGATACTAAGTAGTATATTTAAATTCTTCATTTTATTCAGAATAACAAATACAGATTATTTTTGTTTTGATACAATCCTACATACGAATCAGTAACCGTAGTTTTGATATGCCTTTTTGCCATTGGCATCTAAAAGAACACCATTCTCATCGGTTAGCATATCAAGGAATTTCTGTGGAAAGGGTTTCAGGGTCATATAGTTCTGAAATCCTCCTTTCGGTAATCCTGTTTGTCCATTGGTTCCATTGACATTATCTGATATGTCCCATGAACCTACCTGATAAACTGTATTGCTAGCATTTGCTCCCAATTGGTTATGCCACTGAATACGCTGAGCTTGAACACCTGCATGGTGAATCACTCCATAGTAGATAAATTCTTCATTGAACTCTCTCGCATATTCATTATATATAAATTCCAGAAAACGTTTTTCCGGAGTATCAGCAACAGGAGTATAATTTTCTAATTTTGATTTTTCGGAAGTTCCATCCCAATAAGTAGCATCAACTTTTATATTTTCAAAGCAATCTTTAGCTGATTCATATGGCCATAAACGTTCAGATTCATTCAAATTTTCTTTGCCTGGATATAACCGTGCTATAACTTCATTTCTCTTTTCACCTGTTTTAAATGCTGCTCTCCTACGTAGTTCATTAATATCATCTATAGCTTTATTATACTCTCCTTTTCGCCCGTAAGCTTCAGCACGAACTAAATACATTTCAGCAGAACGCATAATTGGAATATCACGTCCTCCATATTCCGAACTTTTACCAGTACGATTTGGGTCATCGTATTTTATAGAGCACGGAACTCCTGTATTGGATGATCTTTCCATAGAATAATAACTTTGAGATCCAGCAAAGGTATATGAATTGGTAAATCCTACTAATTCAGGACGATAATAATACTTATCACCATCTTTCATCCATCGAGCATACAGAATAAAAGGTTGTGCATCGGCTTCTTTAACATCTATAGCTGTAGCCTTGGTATTTTCAAGGAAAGCAAAAGCTAAATCATTGCGTCCCATTTTATGTTCTCCTATAACAGCCTTACGGTCTTGCCATGATTCACGATTATAAGTAGGAAGAATATAACGATTGAAGTAATCTGCTTGTTCTTCAGTCCATTGATAAGTCGTATTTTTCTCATCATTATAAGTATAGTATTCTCCATTAGCTCCAGGAGTAGATGAACCAGAAGTATTCAACCCAGTTACATATTCTAATCTAAAAGATTTTTGGAAGCGGGAGTCATTGATTTTATCTGTAAACACATCAAATCCGAAATCAGAATTATGGAAATTAAAATTAGGTTTAGTGCCATATTCCCAGCAATAGTCAGGCAATCCCCACTTCTCACCTACATAATTTCCTACAAACATCATCAAAACACGAAGACCATAACGATAATTATCTCCTCCTTCTGAAAAAACTGCATTCAACACATTTTCAGAAGTATTTTCACAACTGAAATCATCCAAAGAATGATCGAATAAATCAGCATAGTCATATGCTAACGGATGTTTGTCAATTACCATTGAAGCATAATAGATACATGAATCTAAATCAGCTGTACCTTTTCCTTTGTATAACATACCAAGGTAAGACTTGGGATTGGAATTATCTATACTTCCATCTGCGTTACGGCCATATTCTACTGTCCCATACTCTTTTCCTTGTTCTCTGTGTAGATATATTTTTGATAGAAGATGGGCAGCTGCATATTTAGTGGCACGTCCAAATTCACCAGATGAGTAATTTTCTGGAAGATTTTCTACTGCATAGCGCAAATCAGAAATGAGGACTTTATACATCTCTTCTGCAGGAGTACGCGTATAGACGTAATTAGATGGTAAAGTAATGCTACTGGTGGTAGAAAAATAGATATCACCTAGAATTGTATTCAAGTTATAATATGAATAAGCTCTGTTGAAAAGCACCTCTGACAACCGTTGTGCTGCATATTCTTTATTTGAAGCATACTGTCCCTTTCCTTCATTGTTTCTTATGATGTTGATTGCTTTATTACAATTGTCTATAATGGGAAAAAAGTTTATAAGAAATCCAGCACTAGATTTAGACTGGAAACCCATAAATTGGTCAGTCTGTTTACCAATATCTCCTGTAGATGACCACTTGGAGGTTGAATACATATTCAAATCAGTATCTCCACTTTTTCGAGCACAATCATGTCCTGTTTCGAACATGTACACTCCTTCACTATATCCCCATTTCACACGTTCAGCGTTATAAGTACCTACAATTAATTGGTCCAGTCCTTGCTCTGTATTAAAATAATCTTGTGTAATGGTAGAAACCATTTCTTCTTTTAAAAAATCGTCTGTACAAGAAGCTATTGTACAAGCTAACAATCCAGCATATAAATATTTTTTCATCTTTTTTTTATTTATAATTAAAAACCAAGTCTTACCCCCAAAACAAAACTACGAGTTATGCACGTATTATTTGTTTGACCACCAATATGGTTGCTGGCATCCCAACCTGTCACATCATCAGGATTGATACCTGCTTTTACCAATTCACCACCAAACAAGAACGGATTCAACACTTGTGTATAAATTTGAGCATTATTAATGCCGTATTTATTTAAGAACTTCTGTGGCACTGTATAAGACAAAGCTATATTTCGTACTAATACCATATTCCCTTTTGTATAATTCCGTGCACCATCATAAGTTGATGTACGTGTTGCTGTAGTAGGCTGTGCAAATTTAGCATTTGTATTAGTAGGACTCCAAACATCCTTTTCAAGACGACGGCCTATTGTTTGGGATAGTCCATAGTAAGTATTTCCAAAGCGGAAATATGTAAAGAAGCTAAAATTCCAATCTTTATATGTGAAAGAATTGTTCAATCCACCAGTCCATTTAGGTGATTTGTTATAAATCACTTTATCATCATCAGTGAAACGACCAAAACCGTTGTCCATATAGGAAACTTTTGTTCCATCATCTAATATTACCGTTTTAGAACCTTCTGTTCCTTCCGGAACTTCCTCTAAAGGCTGATCACATATTTTATACTGTCCAGGTAGAAAGGTTAGATTACCTATTTTCTGATACAATTGCATCATTTTATTGTCTTCAGGAGTATCTTGCCATATACGATCATACTTATAATCCCAGAAAATATTTATTGGATGACCCACAAACCAAGGACCGCTGGTATCTTGCATACTTCCATTAGCCAATTCCTTTATTTTCTCTGAATTAGTAGAAAAAGTCCAGTCTGTTTGCCAAGTGAAGTCTCTAGTCTTAACATTTATAGTTGACAAAGAAAGTTCAACCCCTTTATTTTGAGTTTTACCGACATTACTTTGTATTAAAGCATATCCTGTAATAACAGGTAAAGATTTATTCATTAACAAATCTGACGTTTCTGCTTGATAATATTCTAGGCTACCACTGATACGATTATTCAGTATTGAAAAATCTAGACCTATATTTACAGAGGAAGTTTTTTCCCATCCTAAACTATAGTTAGGCATGACAGATGTTTTAGTTCCTATGACATTAGAAGCTGCATTACCTACTCCAAAAGGAATATTGGCATAGGTGGAAGTACATGATCCTGATGTCTGATAAGGAGAAATAGATGAATTACCTGTTACACCATATCCTACACGGAATTTCAATTGATTGATCCAATTAATATGCTTAATGAATTCTTCTTGTTCCATGCGCCATGCTATAGCTGCCGAAGGGAAAAAGTCCCATTTATTTCCGTCAGCTAACACAGAAGCTCCATCATAGCGTCCAGTCAAAGTCAGCAAATATTTATCCATTAGTGAATAATTAACACGAGCCATGTAGGAAGCACGTGACCAAGTACTGTAACTTGAACCAGGAGCATATTTAGATTTGTTAGACTGGCCAATATTATACCACAAGGAAGTAGGATATACCACTTCATAGGCACGCATCGATAAGTCTTCTGTACGATAACGCTCAGCTGATTGAAGCAGAGTGATATTCAACGTATGAATATCTTTGAAAGTTTTATTTATATAAATTAAGTTCTCTAGTGTCCATGAAATATCTTGGGAATGTCTGTTATACGCTACTCCTGGAGAAGTAGAGTCAAATCCAAAGGGATTAGTGTAATTTTCTCCATAAAAACTTCCTTGACGAGAGTTACGATACTGAGCTCCTAGATTGGTTCTCCATTTCAACCAAGGGAACAGAGTAGCTTCGGCATATGATGACATATTTACACCATAATATCTATATTCATTCCATGCTGAATCAATATTTCTCAATACATTATGGCGCAAGTCACCTTCTTCAGTCATCATAATGGATCCATCTTCGTTATAAGCGGGCCACCAAGGCATCATGTTCATGGCTAGTCCATAAGAATCTTTGGCCACCCCATTATCAAAATTACTTACGATACCATAATTTTTGATAGAATGATTGGCATTTAAACCAACACCTACCTTTAACCATTTCATTGGGGTAATTTCACCGTTAATATTCACTGTATAACGTTTGAAATCCTGATCTTTCATAGGTACTTCTTGATCTAAATATCCTAATGATATATATAATTTAGAAGTTTCCGTTCCTGCTGAAAGAGAAATCTGATGATTTTGTGTGAAGGCATTACGAGTTACTAAATCTCCCCAATCCGTTGTAGGTAATTGAGATGCATTATAAACAGGTACCATATCAGCATATCCTATTTGCTTTTCTTCCGTTGTAGCTGGACGAAGCACTGGGGTTCCATCTGCATTTAGTTGATAAGCCTTCGCGACACGATTGTCCATATAAGATTGAGTACCTAACCATAAAGCTCGATCTCGGTCTGGATCAGGTGCTGTTCCGTAAGCTCCATTGTAAGTTCCCCCCGTTATAGCCGCTTGTCGTCTATAGTCCAATAACTGACCCGCATCCATATAGTCGGTCATAGAGTGAAGATTACTTAAAGTGAAAGATCCGTCATAATTGATAGTCGTACGTCCAGTTTTTCCTTTTTTAGTAGTTACTAAGATAACTCCATTCGCACCACGTGAACCATAAATAGCAGTAGCAGATGCATCTTTTAAAATTTCCATAGATTCGATGTCTCCTGGATTGATATCGGCCATGGAACCTGCCGTCATAGGGATTCCATCAATGACATATAAAGGCTCGTTAGTTGCATTAATAGAGCGGTTACCGCGGATACGTATATCTCCCAATTCACCGGGACGGTTGTTTGAGGTTATATCCACACCTGTTACACGCCCTTGCATTGCCTGTAACGCATTTTGTACAGGACGGTCTTCAATTACCTTACTTGTCACTCTCGACATAGCACCTGTTACATCACTTTTTTTTGCTGTACCATAACCTACAACCACTACTTCATCCAGTGTTTCGGTATCCTCCTCCAAGATTATCTTAACGGTAGATTGTCCTTTCACTGAGATATCCATGGTTTTGTACCCCACGAAACTTACTTGGATCGTTCCATTATCAGGAACATTCTGAAGTGTGAACTTACCATCAAAGTCAGTAATAGTACCATTAGTCGTACCTTTCACCACCACACTGGCACCGATTACAGACTCACCTGTTTT
>CALEBD010000144.1 GCA_937944945.1 uncultured Clostridium sp.
AGATTATATAACTAAACTATTGTTAGTGCATCAAGGTAGATTAATACTACCAACTATGTCCGATAAAAAGACTTGGTATAGTATAGAAGGTATTAAATTACCAAAAGACTTTTTAGGCACTATAAAGTACTCTCCTAATGCTGAAGGTTCTATGGAAGCTACTATAATTCCTCGTAGATTCTCTAATGAAACTCTAGATATATTCTGTAATTACTTCTTAGATGAATACAATGCTATAGTAAAATATTTCGATAGTAAAGAAGATGTAGAAAAAGGTAAATCTAGATTCTATGATAATTATCATGGCAAAATAGGTGAAGATGGAAAGATGGCTCCTGGTGGTAACGGTGGTAGATTCCGTTATTTTAACTAGTTACCTATAAATGGAGCTACAGTTAGTCTTAATCGTATGTTAGATGATGCAGAGAAATCAGGAAATCCTGAGTTAATAACTCAAGCTCTGAACCGTATTAGAACAGAACTAATAGAAGATAGAGCCTTGCTTAGAGATTCTATGAATACTCTGCTTATAGATAAAGTAGATAAAGAGATAGAATAGGCTATAAAATTAGGAGTAATATCTAGAGATAAAAAAGGTAATTTATAGTACGGTAATTTACCTTCTACTTCTGTATTAGAAGATTAGGAAAACTCTAACCCATTTGCATTCTATGAAACCTTAGTGTCACATATACCAGAGGAGTTTAATGCTATTACTCAAAATGATATTATCTATAGTATAATAGCTAATTATGTAACCGGTTATGCTATATCTATAGAGGAAATAGAGAAATGTTTTGTTGGAGATCCAGCATTTTATAAATGGAAATCTGATAAAATTGTAGGAATATTTCAAAGAGATGTTGATAAGATTAAGCGTTTATCTTCTGTACTATCTACTGGTATTAATCTTAGAACACATTGGGGAGATAATGATCCTAGAAATAGCACTAAATACACTAGTGCTGTATTGTAGGATAATATGATAGGTTCTGAATATCATAGTAGACTCGAGCAAATATTTAAAGCTGATTTAGCTAGAACAATGCTTAAGAAAAATAACCCAAGTTTGACAGATGATGAGTTATTTAAACTTACAGACGATAAGCATTTTGATAATACCATGCAAGATCGTACTAAATTGAGCGTTGATGATGTCAAGTTTATTGAAAAACAAGCTGTAGAATCAGCAGATCCATATGCCTATGATGATGAAAACAATTCTGGTAATATCAATTAGGCAAATGCTGCTGTATATATCAGACCTGCATTTTATAAGCGTATTATGTAGGCTTTAGGAGAATGGTCTCCAGAAATAGAAGAAGCTTATAATATACTCGAAAGCAATTAGAATGTACTTGGAAATCCCGAACTGTATGCAAAAGCGTTAAGAGCTTCAATCAAACCACTAAAAATGATGTACTTTGGTGACCATTTTGATGAGGTATCAGATATAAATGTACCAGTGTTTGATAAAATGGCGTTATTCCCTATGTTCAAGATATTAGCTAATGCTGATAATAAATATCTGTATGATAGAATGAACAATGAACAACTGGGTACTATTGATATGTTGAAATTTGAATCTTCAACCAAAGTAGGGTCTACTAGAGATAAGCTTAAAGTATATAAAGATAATAGAAATACTCAGCTCAATATAGAAGCTATTAATTCTCCCTCTACAACTGTTATAAATTAGGATACTGTAGTAGAAAGACTTAATGGAGGTCTTACTACTACAGTACAAGATATAAAACAACTTAGGTTACAGTTAAATACTGAACCACATGAACATACTGATAGATCATTTGGTACATAGGCAGTAAAAATATGTATTGGTAATGTAGTAGATGATCGCCATTATGGTCATAATAAAGGTCAAAATGTATCTGGAGCTAGGATTAAAAAGGATGTATTTGGTTGTATAAAAGCTTTGTCTACCAAAGGTTACATGAAACTCAAAGGCAGTAACGGAGTAGCCGGTAGATTCTTTGATAAGAATGGTAGAATAAACAATAAAGCGTTATCAAACTATCTTATATAGGAGGCTAAAGGTACTAATATGTCTGCAGAAATTACAGAGGCACTTGCATTAGATAAGAAAGGTAATTTCAGAGCTCCTATTGCATCGTTAAGTACTCGTAATTGGATTGAGAGCAAAATAATATCTCTCATCAATAAAGAAGTTATTGACGTTAATACTCCAGGAGGTTCTGCTATTCAAATGGCATCATTTGGTTTTAAAGGTAAAAATGTTGATAGTTACTCTAATATTCCTTTATTGAACTAGAATATAGATGATCTATAGCTTTCGGTTAGAACTAATAAGCTATTAAAAGCAAAAGGTATCAATACTATTGAAGATATTATTAAATATGGAGAACAACAGTTGAAACATTATCTTTCAGATAAATAGTTTACAGAAATACTAGACCTTTTTTCTTCTCTTAATATCGACTTTAATACTAAAAAAGAATTTAAGTATCGTGCTTTTAATGACGGAAACAAGCTTAGTTTTGATCCTGATAAAGGCAGTATGGAGGTTATGTTAAGTACTAATTTCTTCAGAGACGTAGTTCCTCAGGAATATTAGACCGATTATACTACTATGAGAAATTGGCTAATAGAACATAATGTAATAGGTAGCAATGCTAAACCCTATGGTATTGGTTATCGTATCCCTACTCAGGGTTTGTCATCAACATTCTCGTTTATAGTAGCAGACGTATTACCTGCTCAAACTGGAGATACTATAGTAGTACCTGATGAGTTTACAGCTATGACTGGATCTGACTTCGATATTGATAAATTGTACATAGCTACTTATGCGTATGATCCTGAAACTAATGAAAGATATACTTGGAATAACAACGCTAAATCATATGTAGAACAAACAGAAGGCGCATTAATTAATAAGTTATTAGATAGTTATACTTTAGTAATCTCAGATAAGAAGACGCTAGCAGAAACTAGAGCTTCTATTGATACTCTTACTGGTATCCTTAAAAAAGAAATATTACCATTAGTATAGACTACAGAACTGAAAGAAGCTGAACCTATGTACGAACTTATGCCTTCGTTCTAGGAATCTAGAAAAACAGAATACACGTCTGGTAAAGCCGGTATTGCTCCTTTTGCTTTAAATTCTACTAATCATTGCCTTACTTAGGCCACTCATCTTAGAATGAGATTCTCTGAAGGAGCTAGTAAATACAATTTAAATCAACTTGATGAAATAACTGGATAGGATGGTTATAAGATACTTGATTGGTTATCTGCCATGATTAACGCTCACGTAGACGTTGCTAAAGATCCTTATATAATCGTATTGAATATTAATAAAGTTACTTATAACATGGCTAGTTTCTTACTTAGAACAGGTAAAGGTAGAAATACATTCTTATTCTTAGCGCAGCCAGCGTTAAAAGAGTACGCTAACAGAAAGATTATGAATGAAGGAGTAATCGGAGTTAGTAAGCAATATGATAATCAGATATTCTCAGACATAAAATAGAAGTATTGGGATATGCTAAATAGGTTCCCTTTATCAGATACTTATAAAAAGCAGATTGAGTAGCTAGTATAGAATGGAAGTATTGATGCGTTTAATCAATCTAAGCTTGCCAGTAGCCTAGAATCTTTTAGAAGTAATGATATTACTCCTCAAGATATAGTACAGCAACTTTTAGTTATTAAAGCATATCAAGATCTAGCGTCAGATGCTCAAACTATGGCAGATTTGGTTCAAAAGTTTCGATCATGCATTCCCGTCTGTCTGCCGGAGAACGTTATGATCAGTTTGTTCGGGCAAAAAGAGGCGAGATACAGATTATGATCGGGCCACGGTCAGCGTTGTTTACGCCA
>CALEBD010000145.1 GCA_937944945.1 uncultured Clostridium sp.
ATTAGATTATATAGAGAGTATTAATAAAGAATTGAATACCAAATAAAGTAATAGTAAATATGAAAAAGAGTGTATTTTCACTGGCATTTATTGCCACCTTACTTCTTGTGTCGACCAATAGTCAGGCACAATCGCTAAAAGATTTATTCAACAAAGAAAATGTAGAAAAAGTAGTAAGCCCTCCCATAAGTCCTGTAGTTAAGAATAATTTCATTTGTGGCGAAATCACATTAGTTTTTGAATTTAATTCTAAAATAAATCCTATAAGTAATCCGCCTAAAATATTTACAAATAATGTTCCTATAGGTATTCGTCCAGTAAAAAACTTAGATGCCTGCATTGATATAAGATATCTGGATATAGCACCTATAAATCCACCCAAACCAACACACAAAATCTCCATAATTGCTAAATACTCTCCCTAGAATTCTATAATTTCAACTTCCATTTTTTCTATAGCATCAGCTATTAAACCTTCTACATCTAAAGATGCTTCGTCAGCTTCTATTCTGTCTAATTTAGGTTTTGTAACTGGTCTTTTTGGAGCAAATACTGAACAACAATCTTCTTCTGGTATTATTGATGTTTCAAATGTTCCTATAGTTTTAGCTACATCGATTATTTCAGTTTTATCCATTGCGATTAATGGTCTGAAAACTGGCATACTTACAGATGCATTTGTACAAGTAAGACCTTGTATTGTTTGTGATGCAACTTGTCCTATACTTTCACCAGTAACTAATGCGTCACATCTTCTTAATTTACCTACTTCTTCAGCTATTCTCATCATAAAACGTCTAGATATTATAGTCATAGCTTCTTCTTTACAGTTTGCACCAACAGCTTTTTGTATTTCTAGTAAGTTAACTTTATGAAGTCTAACTTTTCCACAGTATTTAGCTAATATTCTTGCTAAATCTCTTACTTTTTCCATTGATTTTTCACTTGTGAAAGGATATGTGTGGAAGTGTATACATTCAACTTCTACCCCTCTTTTTGCAACCATCCATGATGCAACAGGAGAGTCTATACCACCAGATAATAAAGACATAGCTTTACCATTAGTTCCTATTGGAAGACCACCATAACCAGGCACAGTATCACTATAAGCTACTACATTGTGCTCTCTAAGTTCACATTTTATTTTTGTTTCTGGATTTCTTAATTCAACTGGTATTTTTCCTTCAGTTTTGCTTAATAAGTATCCACCTATATCTATACTCATTTCTTGAGATGTCATTCTGAATGACTTATCTCCTCTTCTACTTTCAACTTTGAAGTTTTTGCATCCTTGTTCTATTTTTTCTTCTAAAACTTTTAATGCAGTCTCTTGTAATAATTGATAAGCTTCTTCGATATCGTCTGATTTTCTGTCTAATTTTATAACTGGACATACTCCAACTATACCGAATACTTTTTTAACTTCTTCCATTACTTCTTCATAGTCGTAGTCACCAAGTTCAACATAAACTCTTCCGTATTCTTTGTATACATCGAATTTACCTAATGGTTTTAACATATTTTTTATGTTTTTTATTAATTTATTTTCGAATATATATCTGTTTTTTCCTTTGATTCCTATTTCTCCGTATTTTACAATTAACGCGTTATACACTTTCTCACGTTGCCAAAATTATTATCCTGGCATACTCCTTTCTTTTAATTATCTTCCTCTTTATTTTTACTCTATTTCTAGATTTTATTTATATACTATCTTCTTCTTCCTATTATCATTCTTAAATCTGATACAGATTCTTTTAAAACTTTAATAGTTTCTAGTATTTCTTCTTTTGTATTTAAATCGCTTAAACTAAATCTTATAGCTCCTTCAATTTCTTCTGGAGTTAAACCTATAGCATTTAGCACATGACTTCCCTTTTTCTTAGAAGAACATGCAGACCCTGTAGATACATAGATTTCTTTTTGTTCTAAATAATGAAGAAGAACTTCTCCTCTAACTCCTCTAAATGAAACATTTAAAACATGACAGACACCATCTTCAGGTGTATTTATTTTAACATCATCTATATTAGCTAATATTTCTTCTTTTAAAAGATCTCTAAGTTCTCTTATTTTGTCTATAGTCCCTTCTAAATCTTTATTTATAACTTTAACAGCTTCACCAATTCCGTATATTCCTGGTACATTTTCAGTTCCTGATCTTATTCCGATTTCTTGTCCTCCACCAGTAAGAAGTGGTTTTATTCTGTTGTTTTCTTTTACATACATAAATCCAATTCCCTTAGGACCATGTAATTTATGACCGCTGACACTCATAAAATCAATATTATATCTTGATGGTCTAAACTTAATTTTTGCATAAGATTGTACCGCATCTACATGTAAATATATTTTTTCGTCTAAAGATTTTAAGTATTTTCCGATTTCTTCTATAGGTTGTATAGTTCCGATTTCATTATTAACATGCATTATAGACACTAATATAGTTTCTTTTTTGATTGCATTTTTTAAATCTTCTATAGATATTTTTCCATCTTTATCAACTGGTAAATATGTTACTTCAAATCCTTCTGATTCTAAATCTTTAAGAGTATCTAAAACTGAAGGATGCTCTATTACTGTTGATATTATGTGGTTTTTAGTCTTTTTATTTAATCTTGCCACACTTCTTATGATGGTATTGTTACATTCAGTACCACCTGATGTGAAATATATTTCATTTTCTTTAGCACCTAAACTTCTCGCTATGTTTCTTCTTATTTCTTTTATTTCTCTTTCAACTTCTATACCTTTTTTGTGTATAGATGAAGGATTTCCATATTGAGTAGTAAGAGCTAGAACCATTTTATCGACAACTTCTTGATATGGTTTTGTTGTTGCACTATTATCTAAATAAATTTCCATATTACTACACCGTCCTTTTTATCAAATATTTATATAAATTTATACAATAATTCGTTTATATTCGAGCTTTTAGATAAAAAATCTAATCTATCTGAATGACTTATATATTATACCATTAAAGCCTTTAATTTTTAAGGTTTTAGGATTAAAAATATTATCTTTTGACTGTAAATAAATTCACTTAAATTTATTCCTTAGCATTTCTGTATAGTTTTTTCCAATCAATTAATTTCTGTATTATGATTTTATTTTTTTCTTAATATTTTATATTTTAATAATAAATAATTATCAAAGTATTGGTAATACTATATAAAATTACGATTTTTCTAATTACCAAAAAATACCATTTGATTTTTATGTCGAATTTTGATATTATAAATTTAAGGTTATCCCCCAGATAGCCATACTAATATTTCTATTCGAATACCCCTTTTGAGAATAGACTTTATATTATTTATTATTGTTAAATTGAAACGGAATCAGTTTGACCCCTTAAAAAAAGAGCTTCCCCTGGCTCTTTTTTTGCTATTAAAAATAGAGAAGTGTTTATCACTTCTCTATTTTTTTATGTAATATTATGATTAGAAATATAGTCTATACATTCATTCAAATCTATTCCAACTAAATTTATTTTTATTTTTTTATTATTTAAGGTATTTATTATTATCGTGTCTTTGTAGTCTTTATTTATTTCGTCTTGATTGTATAAAGGATAAATAACTTTAATTGTTATGTTGTTATTTAATAATGCTTTAATTTTAAAGCCTTTGCAATCATTTTCCTACGTGTAAACTTTATTTTTTACGGAATTTTCGCCTATTTGTTTAATTTTTTAATTAATAAGTGTCATATTTTCTAATTTTATTATGTAAAAACAAAAAAATAATTAAATTATCATCTATCGGTATAAAATCAAGCATTAATCCCAAATATAAAAGATGTACATAATTGAAAACATATTATAAAATATTAAATGTAATTATATTTGACATTCG
>CALEBD010000146.1 GCA_937944945.1 uncultured Clostridium sp.
AAAATAATAATATAGGAGGTGACATGATTTTAGCTAGAGGACATAGAAAAAATCTGCTCCTATTTTTTTTATACATAGGAAATTATATTTATTGATTTTGATATTATAGATGGGGGAGAGGTTGTTTTGGGTAAATTAATAGGCTTAGACAAAATTGATTTGTCTAAGCCTTATTTTAAGCAATTATTTTATTGCTGCTCTTTGTCTTTGTTTGTTGTATTGTAGTCTTTCGTGTTCTTTTAAGTATTTCTTTCTAAGTCTTATAGAATCTGGAGTGATTTCTACTAATTCATCATCATCTATAAATTCTAGAGCTTCTTCAAGAGTGAATGTTCTAGCTGGGTTTAATTTTATAGCATCGTCACTTCCTGAAGCACGAACGTTTGTAAGTTTTTTGTTTTTACATGGGTTAACTACCATATCTTCACGTCTTGAGTTCATTCCGATTATCATACCTTCGTAAACATCAACACCTGGTTCAACGAACATTTGAGCTCTTTCGCTTAGTGCGTTAAGACCGTAAGCCATAGTTGTACCAGCACCTTGAGCTATTAAAACTCCGTTGTTTCTTGTTGGTATTTCACCTTTGTAATCTTCGTATCTAGCGAAAGATCTTACCATATTTCCTTCGCCACGAGTATCATTTATGAACTCACTTCTGTATCCTAAAAGTCCACGAGTTGGAGCAGAGAATTCGATTTTTACGTAATCTCCTTCTATAGACATTGCTTCCATCATACCTTTTCTTAAGTTCATTTTGTTTATTACAGTACCAGAGTAAACTTCTGGACAGTTTATTATAACTTTTTCGATTGGTTCTTGAACTCTACCATCTTCAGTTTTGTGCATTAAAACTTCTGGTTTAGATACACCTATTTCGTATCCTTCACGTCTCATGTTTTCAAGTAATATTGATAAGTGAAGCTCACCACGACCACTTACTTTGTATCCGTCAGTAGTGTCCATTGGTTCAACTTTAAGACCAACATTAACTTCAAGTTCTTTTTCTAATCTATCTTTTAAGTGTCTTGTAGTTACGAATTTACCACTCTTACCAGCGAATGGAGAATCATTAACTAGGAAGTTCATTGATAGAGTAGGTTCTTCTATGTGTATCATTTCCATTGGAAGTTCGTTTCCAACTTCACATATAGTTTCACCTATTGATATATCAGGTATACCTGCTATAACAACTATTTCACCACTACCAGCTTCATTAACTTCAACTTGTTTTAATCCTTCGTAAACTGATAATTTAGATATTTTACCTCTAGAAACTACAGAACCTGATTTACATACAGATATTTGTTCCCCACTTTTAACAGTACCTTTGTAAACTCTACCTATACCAAGTCTACCTACATAGTCATCGTATGCAAGTGCAGATATTTGAAGTTGAAGGTGTTTGTCGTCATAATCTGGATATGCTTCAACATGGTCAACTATAGTTTCGAATAATGGAGATAAGTCTGTGCTATCGTCATCCATTTCTCTTTTTGCTATACCTTGTTTAGCTATACCGTAGATTATTGGGAATTCACATTGTTCATCAGTTGCATTTAAGTCTACGAATAAATCGAATACTTCATCAACAACTTCTTCAGCTCTTTGGTCTTTTTTATCTATTTTATTTATGAATAATATTGGTCTAAGACCTAATTCTAATGATTTTTGTAAAACGAATCTTGTTTGAGGCATTGGCCCTTCAGAAGCGTCTACAAGTAATATAACTGTATCAACTGTTTTTATAACACGTTCTACTTCTGATGAGAAGTCACTATGTCCTGGAGTATCTACTATGTTTATTTTGTAATCCTTATAATTTATAGAACAGTTTTTAGAATATATTGTTATACCTCTTTCAGCTTCAAGGTCATTACTATCCATTACACATTCTTTTACTACTTCGTTTGCTCTAAATACACCACTTTGAGATAAGAAAGCATCAACTAAAGTTGATTTTCCGGCATCGACATGGGCAATTACGGCAATATTTATTATTTTATGTTTAATTGACATATAAAAATCTCCTTTTCTTATTATAACCAAGTTATTATATCATAACAGAATTTAGTATACAAGATATATAAAATAGTAATATTATAAAAAAATCT
>CALEBD010000147.1 GCA_937944945.1 uncultured Clostridium sp.
CTGATATAAATAATTTATATCAAATATTTCATTATTATTTCTAATTATAACCATTCCTGAATTTATTCTAGCTTGTTTAAACCTCAAATTTTCATGGAAAAGTCCTACATTACCAACACTTCCTCTTGTAGTTAGAACTATATCTCCCACTTTAATTTTACCTTTTCTAAGTAATTCATCTTTCTGTTTTGTAATAAATTCAACCTCATCAAAATTAATTTTATCATCTAATATATTTTTATTATTCAAAAATGGGCAATATCCTTGACTTAATAATTCAGATTTTTTTGGATAGTTCTTACCTCTATCTCCATCCTCAATTTCTAACCCACTCTCTTCAAATTTAATTATCTTCCACTCACTACAACTCATATCCAATTCCTCCAAGTTGCTTTCTTATCTCCTCTTCCAGCTCTCTACTTCTAGCAAACTGCTCAGATAAAGTCTTAGTAAGTCTTTCCATCTTCTCCTCAAAAGGCTCACCATCATCTTCAACATCCTCAATACCCACATATCTACCAGGAGTTAAAATATAATCATTATCCTTAATCTCATCCATATTAGCAACTTTACAGAATCCTTTTACATCTTCGTAATTTTCTTCTTTTTGCCAACTAATATAAGTATCAGCAATCTTTTTAATATCCTCATCACTAAGCTCTCTAAGTCTTCTATTTACCATATCACCCATTTTACGAGCATCTATAAATAAAGTTTGTCCTTTGTGTTTTTTATCCCTATTAAAGAACCATATACAAACTGGAATACCAGTAGTATAGAATAACTTATCAGGAAGAGCCACTATACAATCAACTAAATCATTATTTAAAATAGTCTTTCTAATCTCACCCTCATTAGAAGTATTAGAAGATAGTGAACCATTGGCAAGAACTACTCCTGCTTTACCCTTTTGACTAAGTTTGTCTAGCATATGTTCTATCCAACCGTAGTTAGCATTACCAGCAGGTGGTGTTCCCCATTTCCATCTTGGATCATCTAATAATAATGGTTGTCCCCAGTCACTTTGGTTAAAAGGTGGGTTAGCCAGTATAAAATCAGCTTTTAAGTTTTTATGTAAATCTTCATGGAAAGTATCGGCATTTTTACTTCCTAAGTTATTTTCTATTCCTCTTATAGCCATGTTCATTTTAGCCAGTTTCCAAGTAGTTGGATTTGACTCTTGACCATATACACTTATATCAAAAGCATTTCCACTATGTTCTTCAACGAATTTTAATGATTGCACAAACATACCACCACTTCCACAAGCAGGGTCATATACATATCCTTTGAACGGCTCTATCATTTCTACCATCAGCTTAACTATTGATTTAGGTGTGTAGAACTCTCCTCCACCTTTACCTTCGTTGGCTGCGAATTTTCCTAAGAAGTACTCATAAACTCTTCCCAGTACGTCTTTTTCTTTTCCTATATTTCCACCTACATTTATATTAGTAAATAAATCTATTATCTCACCTAATATTCTTTTATCTAATTCTGGTCTAGAGTAGTTTTTAGGAAGTACTCCCCTTAGTGAATCATTGTCTTTTTCTATTAAATCTAAGGCATTATCTACTATTTGTCCTATTTCTGCTTGTTTTGAGTGTTTTGCTATATAGTCCCAACGTGCATTTTCAGGAACCCAAAATACTCCTTCTGCCATATATGCATCTATATCTTCTGCAAACTCTTCATCTTCTTCCATTAACTCTTTGTGTTTTTCCATAAATGTATCTGAAACGTATTTTAAAAATATTAGTCCAAGTACAACGTGCATATAATCTGCTGCTGCAA
>CALEBD010000148.1 GCA_937944945.1 uncultured Clostridium sp.
GATGATTTTGACGAAAGCGAAGAAATAAATGCGTGTAGTATAAATATAGATGTAAATGTCGATGGAAAAATAGAAAAATACCTATTGATGTTTAAAAACGAAACACACAACCATCCGACAGAGATAGAACCATTTGGTGGTGCTGCGACTTGTTTAGGTGGAGCAATCAGAGATCCACTTTCAGGAAGAAGTTATGTTTATCAAGCAATGCGTGTTACGGGTAGTGCAGACCCTAGAACTTCACTAGAAGATACATTACACGGGAAATTAATGCAAAAGAAAATAACTACTGAGGCAGCTAATGGATATAGCTCTTATGGTAACCAAATAGGTTTGACAACTGGGCAAGTTACAGAAGTTTATGACGAAGATTTTGTAGCTAAGAGAATGGAAATTGGTGCAGTTATAGCAGCAGTTCCAAAGGAAAATGTAATAAGAAAAAGACCAGAAAAAGGGGACATAATCATACTATTAGGTGGAAAAACTGGGAGAGATGGTTGTGGAGGAGCTACTGGTTCATCAAAAGAACATAGCGAAGAATCAATAGAGACTTGTGGTGCTGAAGTACAAAAAGGTGATGCCCCTAACGAAAGAAAAATTCAGAGATTTTTTAGAAATAAAGAAGTTGCACAAATGATAAAAAGATGTAACGACTTTGGGGCTGGTGGTGTTTCTGTTGCAATAGGCGAAATCGCAGAAAGTTTAGATATTAACTTAGACTTAGTACCTAAAAAATATGACGGTCTTGATGGGGCTGAACTTGCAATATCAGAATCACAAGAACGTATGGCTTGTGCTATAGATGCTGAAAATAAAGATAGATTTATAGAACTTGCAGGACTTGAAAACTTACAAGCAACTCATGTTGCAACGGTAACTGATACAGGATATTTAAGAATGTTTTGGAATGGAAAAGCTATAGTTGATTTAAACAGAGCATTCCTTGATACAAACGGAAAGAAACAACAAACTAATATACATGTTCCAAAAGTAGACGAAGAAAATACATTTTTTAATAATGGAAAAATAAAAGCAGACGGAGAAACTATATCTGATAAATTTGACAGCGTGTTGAGTGATTTAAATATCTGCGCTCAAAAAGGTTTAGTTGAAAAATTTGATAATACTATAGGTTCAAATACAGTATTACTTCCATTTGGAGGTAAATATCAAAGAACTCCAATCCAAGGTATGGTTGCAAAAATTCCTGTACTTGGTGGGAAAACTACAACTTCATCAATAATGACATTTGGATATAATCCTAAAATCGGAAAATGGAGTCCATTCCATGGTGCATTATACGCAGTTGTAGAATCGATCTGTAAATTAGTTGCAGTTGGTGGAGATTACAAAACTACGAGATTAACTTTCCAAGAATACTTCGAAAAACTAGGCAAGGATTCAACTAAATGGGGTAAACCATTCTCTGCATTACTTGGTGCATATTATGCACAAAAAGAATTTGGTATACCTGCAATAGGTGGTAAGGATAGTATGTCTGGGACTTTTGAGCATATAAACGTACCGCCAACATTAGTTTCATTCGCAGTAAACACTGTAGATGCAGAGTATGTTGTATCACAAGAATTTAAAAAAGCAGGTTCTGTTTTAGCAGTTATAAAAACTCCTAGATTAGAAAATGGAATTCCTGATTTTGATATATTAAAGAAAAACTTAGATAAAATAAGAGAATTAACTCAAGCTAAGAAAGTTCTTGCCTCATATGCATTAGGGTATGGCGGACTAGGAGAGGCTATAGCTAAGATGGCCTTTGGAAATAAAATAGGATTTGAAGTATCTAAAGAAGTTAATACAGATAAATTATTCGAACCAGCATACGGAAATATAGCACTTGAAATGGAAGAAACTGATTTAGTATTATTAGAAGGTTTAGATTATAAAGTTGCTGGAAAAACAATAGAAGGTCAATATATAGAAGTTGACGGATACAAAGTTTTCTTAGGTAAGATTTACAAAGCTTATGAATCTACTTTAGAACCAATATTCCCAACAAAAGCTGTTGAACCAACTGGCGAAATATCAAACATAAACTTTATAGTTAATGAACATCAAAAATCTTCATTATCAATAGCTCAGCCAAAAGTATTTATACCAGCATTCCCAGGAACAAACTGCGAATACGACTCAGCTAGAGCTTTTGAAGATGCTGGAGCAAAATCAAGCATAAAAGTATTTAGAAACTTAAATTATGCTAATATAGAAGATTCAATCGAAACTATGGTCAAAGAAATCGAGTCTTCACAAATAGTTATGATACCAGGTGGATTTAGTGCTGGTGACGAACCAGATGGTTCTGCTAAATTTATAGCGACAGTATTTAGAAATCCAAAAATAGCAGAGGCAGTAAACGATTTATTAACTAATAGAGATGGTTTAATGCTAGGTATTTGTAATGGGTTCCAAGCATTAATTAAATTAGGATTAGTACCATATGGAGAAATAAAACCATTTACTGCAGAAGATGCTCCAACTATAACTTACAACAACATCGGTCGACACCAAGCAAAAGTTGTAACTACAAGAATAGCATCAAATAAATCACCATGGTTAGCAAATACACAAGTAGGAGATTTACACAGTATATCAATCTCTCATGGTGAAGGTAAATTCGTAACAAATAAAGAGATATTCGATAAGTTAGTAGCAAATGGACAAATCGCAACACAATATGTAGATTTAGATGGAAATGCTACTTATGACATAGATTATAATCCTAATGGTTCATTCTATGCAGTTGAAGGTATAACAAGTTTAGACGGTAGAATATTAGGTAAAATGGGACACTCAGAAAGAATAGGTAAATACACACTTAAAAATATATATGGAGAAAAAGATCAAAAAATATTTGAAAGCGGTGTAAATTACTTTAAATAA
>CALEBD010000149.1 GCA_937944945.1 uncultured Clostridium sp.
TTCGAATTAAGTCTAGTTAGCGATGAAAGAGAAGTTGAGGAATCTCACGTTATAGAAGATCTTGATGATGCTGACGAAGATTTAGTAGAAGATATGGATTATGATGTTGAAGAAGTAGACGATAATTTAAATTTTGATTTCAGTGGCTTTGGCGATGAAGACAACAGTGATTTTGAAATATAGTTTTATAATAAAATAAATATCAAATAGAAGGGAGAGAACTCCTTGTTTGAATTAAACAATTTCGAGTCGATAAAAATAGGTTTAGCCTCTCCAGAACGTATAAGAGAATGGTCTAGAGGAGAAGTTAAAAAACCAGAAACAATTAATTACCGTACTTTAAAACCAGAAAAAGACGGTCTATTCTGTGAAAGAATATTTGGACCACAAAAAGACTGGGAATGTCATTGTGGAAAATATAGAAGAGTTAGATACAAAGGTGTAGTTTGTGATAGATGTGGCGTAGAAGTTACAAAATCTAAAGTAAGAAGAGAAAGAATGGGACATATAGAGCTTGCAGCTCCTATGTCTCATATCTGGTACTTCAAAGGGATCCCAAGTAGAATGGGTCTATTATTAGACATGTCTCCAAGATCTCTTGAAAAAATACTATACTTTGCTTCATATGTAGTTATAGATCCAGGCGAAACTGGACTAAACGAAAAACAATTATTAACTGAAAAAGAATTTAGAAGTAATTACGAAAAATACGGAAATACTTTTGAAGTTGGTATGGGTGCTGAAGCAGTTAAAAAATTATTAATGAAAATTGACCTTGAACAAGAAAGTAAATTATTAAGAGATGATTTAAAAGACAGTACAGGTCAAAAAAGAGTTAGAACAATAAGAAGATTAGAAGTAGTAGAAGCATTCAAAAAATCAGGAAATAAACCTGAATGGATGATTCTTGAAGCTATTCCAGTAATCCCACCAGATTTAAGACCAATGGTTCAATTAGATGGTGGTAGATTCGCTACTTCTGACTTAAATGACTTATATAGAAGAGTTATAAACAGAAATAACAGATTAAAAAGATTATTAGAGCTTGGAGCTCCTGACATCATCGTTAGAAATGAAAAAAGAATGCTTCAAGAAGCTGTAGATGCTCTAATAGACAATGGTAGAAGAGGTAGACCAGTTACTGGACCAGGAAATAGACCATTAAAATCTTTATCAGACATGCTTAAAGGTAAACAAGGTCGTTTCCGTCAAAACTTACTTGGTAAACGTGTTGACTACTCAGGACGTTCAGTTATAGTTGTTGGACCAGATCTTAAATTCTACCAATGTGGTATTCCAAGAAAAATGGCTCTTGAATTATTCAAACCATTCGTAATGGATAAATTAGTTAAAGAAGGTTATGCACATAATATAAAAAGTGCTAAATCATTAGTAGAAAAAGTAAAACCAGAAGTATGGGATGTTCTTGAAGAAGTAATTAAGAGCCATCCAGTTTTACTTAACCGTGCCCCTACTCTTCATAGATTAGGTATACAAGCATTTGAACCAGTTTTAGTTGAAGGTAAAGCTATAAGATTACATCCACTAGCTTGTACAGCATACAATGCCGACTTCGACGGTGACCAAATGGCGGTACACGTACCTTTATCAGTAGAAGCACAAGCAGAAGCAAGATTCTTAATGCTTTCTGTAAATAATATACTTGCTCCAAAAGATGGTTCTCCAATAACTACTCCATCTCAAGATATGGTTCTAGGATGTTACTACTTAACAATAGAATCTCAAGGAGGAGAAAAAGGAACTGGAACAGTATTTAAAGACTTTAACGAATTAATGATGGCTTACCAAACTAAAGCCGTTGAATTACACTCAACAGTAAAAATGAGAATTGTTTTAGAAGATGGTAGAGTTGGAATAACAGAAAGTACTGTAGGTAGATTCATATTCAATGAAAATATACCTCAAGACTTAGGATTCGTAAACAGAGAAGAAGATCCATTCGGATTAGAAATAGATTACTTAGTTGATAAAAAAGCTTTAGGTAAGATAATAGATAAATGTTTCAGAAGACATGGAAACACTATAACTGCTGAAGTTTTAGACCATATTAAATCACTAGGATTTAAATATTCAACTATAGGTGGTATAACAGTTGCAGTTGCTGATATGAAAATACCTGCAACAAAACAAGCATTAATCAAAGATGCTGAAGTACAAGTTGAAAAATACGAAAAAGTATTCAGAAGAGGTTTAATCTCTGACGAAGAAAGATACGAAAAAGTTATAGATACTTGGACTAAAACAACTGAAAAAGTTACAGACGAGCTAATGAATGGTCTTGAAAGAATGAACAACATTTACATCATGGCACATTCAGGAGCCAGAGGTTCTAAGAACCAGATAAGACAGTTAGCTGGTATGCGTGGTCTGATGGCCAATGCATCTGGTAAAACAGTTGAAATCCCAGTTAAATCTAACTTCCGTGAAGGGTTATCAGTAATGGAATACTTCACATCTTCACACGGTGCCAGAAAAGGGTTAGCCGATACAGCGCTACGTACAGCCGATTCAGGTTACTTAACAAGAAGACTTGTTGACGTCAGTCAAGATGTTATAGTTAGAGATTATGACTGTGGTACTAAAGAAACAACAGAAATCTTTGCTATAAAAGATGGAAATGAAGCAATAGAAGATTTATATGATAGAATAGTAGGAAGATACACTAGAGATGCTATACTTCACCCAGAAACTGGAGAAGTATTAGTAGAAGCAGACACAATGATACAAGAAGACGATGCTGAAGCTATAATAAATGCAGGTATCGAAAAAGTTAACATAAGAACTGTTCTTAACTGTAAAACTCATCATGGTGTTTGTTCTAAGTGTTACGGTAGAAACTTAGCTACTGGTAAAGAAGTTAATATCGGTGAAGCTGTTGGTATAATCGCAGCTCAATCAATCGGTGAACCTGGTACTCAGCTTACAATGCGTACATTCCATACAGGTGGGGTTGCCGGAGGAGATATAACTCAAGGTCTTCCAAGGGTTGAAGAGCTTTTCGAAGCTAGAAAACCAAAAGGTTTAGCTATAATATCTGAAATAACTGGTAGAGTTGAAATAGACGAAACTGGTAAGAGAAAAGAAGTTATAGTAGTACCTAAAGAAGGTGAAAGAGAAGTTTACCAAATACCATATGGATCAAGAGTCAGAGTAAAACAAGGTCAACTTGTTGAAGCTGGTGATCCACTTACTCAAGGTTCTATAAATCCACACGATATAGTTAGAGTTAAAGGTATCGGCGGAGTTCAAGAATACATCGTTAAAGAAGTTCAAAGAGTGTATAGACTTCAAGGAGTTGATATCAACGATAAACATATAGAAGTAATTGTTAGACAAATGCTATCTAAAGTTAAAGTTGAAGATCCAGGAGATACAGATTTATTACCAGGTGGTTATGAAGATGTATTAACATTCCAAGAATGTAACGAAGAAGCTGAATCTCAAGGATTAAGACCAGCTGTTGCTAAGAGAGTTTTACTTGGTATAACTAAAGCATCTCTTGCTACAGATTCATTCCTATCAGCAGCATCATTCCAAGAAACTACAAGAGTTTTAACAGAAGCTGCTATAAAAGGTAAAGAAGACCACCTAATAGGACTTAAAGAAAATGTTATATTAGGTAAATTAATACCAGCAGGAACAGGAATGAAAAAATACAGAAACATAGCAGTTGAAAAAATAGAAGAAGAATCTTTATAAGAATTGTTATATAAACATTCTTGACATGTACTGTATGTGATGTTAAAATGTAAAAGTGCGAATTTAAAAGTTTACTCTAAATTACTGTTTAGGGTAAACTTTTAAGTGAGCTTTAATATAATTAAAGAACTATTAAGTACCAAACTATTAAATGTTTGTGTATGTAACGAACATTTAACTACGGAAATCGGTAGGAATATCCGATTTAGTTGGCGATCATTAAAAGATCGAAATTTTAGAAGAGGGAGGTGCCGATGATGCCAACAATTAACCAATTAGTTCGTAAGAGTAGAAAAGACTTATTAAAAAAATCTACTGCTCCAGCATTACAAAAGAGTTACAACTCTTTAAACAAAAAAACAACTGATGCAAGTTCACCACAAAAAAGAGGAGTTTGTACTTCAGTAAAAACAGTTACTCCTAAAAAACCTAACTCAGCTTTAAGAAAAGTTGCCAGAGTTAAGTTAACAAACGGAATAGAAGTTTCTGCTTATATACCAGGAGAAGGACACAACTTACAAGAGCATAGTGTTGTTCTTATAAGAGGAGGAAGAGTTAAAGACCTTCCAGGGGTTAGATACCATATATTAAGAGGTACATTAGATACTGCAGGTGTTGATAAGAGAATGCAAGCAAGATCTAAATATGGTGCTAAAAAACCTAAAGCTGCTAAAAAATAGATAATAGAGTTTACTAAATTGAAATATTATAGTGCGGTGCTTTAAATATATATATATTTATGGCATACGGCATTGTGATAATATGTCGAGTACCTATGATTTAAGATAAAAATAATTAAGGAGGGAAGCAAAATGCCAAGAAAAGGTAATGTTCCAAAAAGAGACGTATTACCAGATCCAGTATACGGAAGTAAGGTAGTTACAAAATTAATAAATAACTTAATGATAGACGGAAAAAAAGGAAAAGCACAAAAAATAGTTTATGATGCTTTTGATATAATAGCTGAAAAAACTGGAGAAGAAGCTTTAGAAGTATTCAACAAAGCTATGGATAACATAATGCCAGTTTTAGAAGTAAAAGCTAGAAGAGTTGGTGGAGCTAACTACCAAGTTCCAATAGAAGTTAGACCAGACAGAAGACAAACTTTAGGTCTTAGATGGTTAGTAACATACACAAGAGCTCGTGGGGAAAAAGGTATGGTAGAAAAACTTGCGAGAGAAATAATGGATGCTGCAAACAATACAGGAGCATCAGTTAAGAAAAGAGAAGATACTCATAAAATGGCTGAAGCAAATAAAGCATTTGCTCACTACAGATTCTAATTTGATTCTAATATAAGAATTCAACTAGGATTTACGAAATATTAGAGATATCTAAGGAGGATAACCATGGCTAGAAATTTTCCTTTGGAAAGAACTAGAAATATAGGAATCATGGCTCATATAGATGCAGGGAAAACTACAACTACTGAAAGAATCCTGTTCTACACTGGGCGTACACATAAAATAGGAGAAACTCACGAAGGAGCTTCTCAAATGGACTGGATGGAGCAAGAAAAAGAAAGAGGTATAACAATAACTTCTGCTGCTACAACTACTACTTGGAAAGATCATAGAATAAACATAATAGATACTCCAGGACACGTAGACTTCACAGTTGAGGTTGAAAGATCTCTTAGAGTTCTTGACGGTTCAGTTGCTGTTTTCTGTGCTAAAGGTGGGGTTGAACCTCAATCTGAAAACGTATGGAGACAAGCTGAAACTTACAAAGTTCCAAGAATAGCATTCGTTAACAAAATGGATATACTTGGTGCTAACTTCTACAACGTTGTAGAAATGATGAAAGACAGACTAGGTTCTAATGCTGTACCTGTACAATTACCAATAGGTAAAGAAGATACATTCCAAGGTATAATAGACTTAGTTAAAATGGACGCTATAATATACGAAGATGATCTTGGTACTGTTATGGACGAAACTGAAATCCCTGCAGATATGAAAGAAATAGCTGCTGAGTGGAGAGAAAAATTAGTTGAAGCAGTTGCTGAAACTGATGAAGAATTAATGATGAAATATCTTGAAGGTGAAGAATTCACTGAAGAAGAAATAAAAGCTGCTATAAGAAAAGCTACTATAGCATGTGAAATGAACCCAGTATTCTGTGGTACTGCTTACAGAAACAAAGGTGTTCAACCAGTTATAGATGCTGTTATAGACTACTTACCAGCTCCAACTGATATACCTGCTATAAAAGGTGTATTACCAGATGGAACTGAAGCTGAAAGACATGCTTCTGATGAAGAACCATTCTCAGCATTAGCATTCAAAATAATGACTGACCCATTCGTTGGTAAGTTAGCATTCTTCAGAGTTTACTCTGGTACTTTAGAATCTGGTTCTTACGTATTAAATGCTACTAAGAACAAGAGAGAAAGAATAGGACGTATCCTACAAATGCATGCTAATACAAGACAAGAAATAACTGAAGTTTATGCAGGAGATATAGCTGCTGCAGTAGGTTTAAAAGATACTACAACTGGAGATACTTTATGTGATCCAAACAATGCTATCATACTTGAATCTATGGAATTCCCTGAACCAGTTATAGACGTAGCTATAGAGCCAAAATCTAAAGCTGCTCAAGAAAAAATGGGTACTGCTCTTCAAAAATTAGCTGAAGAGGATCCAACTTTCAGAGTTAGAACTGACGAAGAAACTGGACAAACTATAATCGGTGGTATGGGTGAGTTACACTTAGAAATCATCGTTGATAGATTATTAAGAGAGTTCAAAGTTGAAGCAAATGTTGGTGCTCCACAAGTTGCTTACAGAGAAACAATAACTAAACCAGTTGATGTTGAGTACAAATACTCTAAACAATCAGGTGGTAGAGGACAATACGGACACGTTAAACTTAGAGTTACTCCACAAGAGCCAGGTGCTGGATACGTATTCGAAAACAAAACTGTTGGTGGATCTGTTCCTAAAGAATATGTTGGACCAACTGATATGGGTATCCAAGGTGCTATGCAAGCCGGTGTTGTTGCAGGTTATCCTGTAGTTGACGTTGCTGTTGAATTATACGATGGTTCTTACCATGAAGTCGATTCATCAGAAATGGCATTCAAAATGGCTGGTTCAATGGCTATGAAGGAAGCTTTAAAGAAAGGTGATTCAGTATTACTTGAACCATACTTCAAAGTTGAAGTTGTTACTCCAGAAGAATACATGGGAGATGTTATGGGTGGAATAAACTCTAAGAGAGGTTTAATCCAAGGTATGGAAGCTAGAGCAGGTGCACAAGTTATAAATGCATTCGTTCCACTTTCAGAAATGTTCGGTTACTCAACTGAATTAAGATCTACTACTCAAGGTAGAGCTACTTACACTATGATATTCGACCACTACGAACAAGTTCCAGCTGGTGTAGCTAAAAAAATAGCTGAAGGTAGATAATATCTATTTAAATAAAAAATAAATAAAAGACGAGGATTCGTCCTCGTCTTATAAAAAATATATAAACAAAATAATTACTTAGGAGGATTTCAAAATGGCAAAGGCTAAATTCGAAAGAAATAAACCACATGTTAATATAGGAACTATCGGACACGTTGACCACGGTAAAACTACATTAACAGCTGCAATAACAAAAACTTTATATGACAGATATCAATTAGGAGAAGCTGTAGATTTCGCTAACATAGATAAAGCTCCAGAAGAAAGAGAAAGAGGAATCACTATATCAACTGCTCACGTTGAATATGAAACTCCAAACAGACACTACGCTCACGTTGACTGTCCAGGACATGCTGACTACGTTAAAAACATGATAACAGGAGCTGCTCAAATGGACGGTGCTATATTAGTTGTTTCTGCAACTGATGGACCAATGCCACAAACTAGAGAACATATATTATTATCTAGACAAGTTGGTGTACCATACATAGTAGTATTCTTAAACAAATGTGATATGGTAGATGACGAAGAATTATTAGAATTAGTTGAAATGGAAATAAGAGAATTATTAGACGAGTATGAATTCCCAGGTGATGATACTCCAATAATAAGAGGTTCAGCTTTAAAAGCTTTAGAAGATCCATCAAGCGTATGGGGAGACAAAATAGTAGAATTATTCGAACAAGTTGACGAATATATACCAGCTCCAGAAAGAGATGTTGACAAACCATTCCTAATGCCAGTAGAAGACGTATTCTCTATAACAGGTAGAGGTACTGTTGCTACAGGTAGAGTTGAAAGAGGACAATTAAAAGTTCAAGACGAAGTTGAAATAGTAGGTTTAACTGAAGAATCTAGAAAAGTTGTTGTAACTGGAATAGAAATGTTCAGAAAATTACTAGACAGCGCAGAAGCTGGAGATAACATAGGAGCATTATTAAGAGGTGTTCAAAGAACTGATATAGAAAGAGGACAAGTTTTAGCTAAACCAGGTAGTGTTAACGCACATACTAAATTCACAGCTGAAATATACGTTCTTAAAAAAGAAGAAGGTGGAAGACATACTCCATTCTTCGATGGATACAGACCACAATTCTACTTCAGAACAACTGACGTAACTGGTGCTTGTAAATTACCAGAAGGAACAGAAATGGTTATGCCAGGAGACAACATAACTATAGAAGTTGACTTAATAAACAAAATATGTGTAGAAGAAGGATTAAGATTCGCTATAAGAGAAGGTGGTAGAACAGTAGCATCTGGTGTTGTAGCATCTATAATAGAATAATCTATAATAGATTAATTAATTTTTCAAAATACGCATAATAAAATAAACAATTGAGGGGAGGACTTAGGTTTTCCCCTTTTTATTTTAAGGAAATAATTTTAAGTTGTTGACAATATAATTTAAAGATTGTATACTGAATAAGGCTTTTAAATTACAAATAAAGTTTCTTCTGAACTTAAGATTTAGCAAAAGATTTGGTAAAAAAAAATAAACTAAATAAATTAAAAAAAGTCTTGAAAAACTAAGAAGAATAATATAAAATATAATTTGTGAAATTTTAAAAAAAACTTGAAAAAAATAAAAAAATAATGTAAAATATAATAGTGTGCTTGAGAGATACGAAAAACAAAATCCAAATTTAATTATTATATCGTTTAAATTTTAGGTTTAAGTTTACAGAACACCCGGAACTGTGTATCGGTATTAATGATTAAGTTTAAATGTTAAAAAAGGAGGGAAACAAAAATGGCTAAAAATGAAAAAATAAGAATAAGATTAAAGTCATATGATCACAAATTATTAGATTTTTCAGCTGGAAAAATAGTTGAAACTGCTAAAAAAGCTGGATCACAAGTTTCAGGACCTGTGCCACTACCAACTGAAAAACAAGTTGTGACAATATTAAGAGCTGTTCACAAATATAAAGATTCTAGAGAACAGTTCGAAATAAGAACTCATAAGAGATTAATAGACATAACTAGTCCAACACCTAAAACTGTAGACTCATTAATGAGATTAGATTTACCAGCTGGTGTAGACATAGAAATAAAATTATAATATCTACATTATAATATAAAACACCTAAGATACGGTCCTATAAGGTAGTTATCTTAGAATGATTACCGCTTTTGGTAATCCGCTGTAAGAATTATAGGAGGTGCTAATATGAAAGGAATATTAGGAAAAAAAATAGGTATGACTCAAATATTCACTGAACATGGTGAAGTAATACCTGTAACAGTAGTTGAAGCAGGTCCAGTAGTTGTTACTCAAGTTAAAACAACTGAAAATGATGGATA
>CALEBD010000150.1 GCA_937944945.1 uncultured Clostridium sp.
TTGCAAAAGCAATATTGTATAATGATGCTAAACGAGTTAATGCAGATATATCAGTTTGATGCCCTTGAGTAATAAGATTATCACAAAAGAAAATTAATACATCAATTTGTCCTTGAGCAATCATAGCTCCTATCATTTGATCTCCTCCAAGTGGTCCTGAAAGAACAGGAGTTACAGCTAAATAAGTATTATAATAATCTCCTTTACCTGGCCAGTCTGGACTGATCTCATCAATATTAATCTCACTTAGTAACTTTGCGGTAGTTCCAGTAGCTATTAAATGATGTGGAAATAAAACTTGTTTATTGAACTTAACCCAGTCTACTAATTCTTGTTTTCTAGCATCGTGTGCAACTAATGCTATATTTAATTTTCTCATTTACTAATAGTTTTTGAAGCTATTTCAGCTAAATCTTTAGTTAAAACCTTAACAATTATATCTTTTTTACCATATCTTTGATAGTAAGTATATAATTCTTTAGTATTTTTAACTGCAGTATCTGTTACTTTCGAATTGATTAAATCAATTAACTTACGTCTTTTTACTAAAAGCCATTCTTTATCTGTCTCAAAAGCAATATAATCTGCTTTTCCGTATAACCAGCCTGGATTTCCTCTTACATTACTAATTTCAATCCAATGAATACTACTATCGGTATTAATATCTGATCGATTACTCTTTTTTAAGCCCTTAACATCAAAAGAAAATGTTTTATTGTCTTTAGTTCAGAAAAGATCTATATGATCTTTAATATCTGTACTTCTATCAGAATGTGAAATGACCCCACCATTCCTAAGAACTAATAAATTAGCAAATTCTTGTTCTTTTTCAGCTCCTGCTTTTAAAAAAGATTGATGATTAAAACTATTGCTCATGACAAAATTTTTTAGCTGCTTCAATAGATTCAAAAATCTGATCTTCTCGAATAGATTTTTGTAAGCCATCTAAGCGATAATAAATACTCTGAGAATTAGGATGTTGATGAATCCGAATAGAAGTTACAGTAAAAGGATTCAAATTAGGTACACTTGCGTTTACAAAATCTCCATCTTTAAATTTTAATTTTGTCTTACAAAGATATACTTGCTGGCCTATTTCATATTTTGAGTTGACTGTAATTTGCATATTCTTTGATCATATTTACGTATTTTACTTTTCTGTTTTCGAATAAGCTTTTCAAGTTCAGTAATACTTTTAACTTGATATTCACCTAAAGAACTCTCTATAGATTCGATATATACAGAACGATAAAAGTGTGGAGTTTTACTTCTATCAATATTATTTATGGCAGAAAGTTTATGATAAATAATAGAAGCGGCATCTTGCATTATTCTTAGCTCTTTTCTAGCTCTTCGAATTTTAATTGAAAGAGATTTTTCAGACATTTTATAATATTTTTAAATATTCTTTAGAGATTTTTATATAGCCATACTTAGTTTTAACTAAGCAATGTTCTGTAAATTCAATTATATTAACTCTTTGATTAACTTGAAACGCAATCATTCCATCATCATCAATATAATCTATCAATGTAATAGCTTTCTTTTTCATTACTTTAGAAAAATTCTATATCTTAAAAGATTTAATGCGATATCTTTATCTACAATACGATCAAACGTATAACCAAAAACATTACGATCTTTTTGTAAATAAGTTATTCTTCGATTAGGATATATAAAATAATATCCAACTGAATCATCAGTACCCTCTTCAATAACAACTCTCTGACTATTATTCCAACAAGCTCCTACTCCAAATAAATCCTCTTGAAGTTTACATTTTTCTTCTGCATTTAATTTACAAATATCTATTACAAATAATATATTTAAAGAAACATCTCTTGGAACTGCAGTTTTCATATTAATCTATAATTTCAACAAACCTTTGTTGTTTTGTTTTAACATAAGGATTTTCATCAACTACTAAAACCTCTACTATAGTTTGTTTCTTAGTAAACCATCTAGGTAAAAACCACTTACGAGGTTTAATAGGCTCTCGATGAGAACTTAAAGTAATAAACTTTTCATTTTCATATTCATTACTTAAAGCAATTGTACCAGGATATTGTAAATGTAAACAGCTTTTATTCCAATGATCAACAATACACGTATCAAGAACAAAATTCGGATCTCTAAATACGGTATCTCTAAGAATTAAAGTATCTCTCTTAGAATAATGTTCTAATTGATACTGTAAAGACTTAATTTTTTTATCTTTAATACCATTATCGTTAGCTATTTTTTTCATAGCTAACATAAGTGAATCGTTATAATAATCTAATTGTTCAATAGATAACTTAAATACACGATTACTTTCTTTTAATCCTGAATTTTCTGCAGCATATGCCTTTTCATTATTAACAGAATTGTCTAATGCAATATTTAAATCGTGTATTCTCTGTCCCATAAAGAATATAGTTAGCCCTATAACAACTAAAATTCCAATTTTAACTAATATTGATTTCATAATTAAGCTTAGTCAAAAGTTTCAAGTTTTCCTGTAAAATACCTAATAATAAAGGCAATATCACACTGAATTAGTGTTACAATAATAAGTGTTCCAATCATAGTTATTAAATTTTAAAAATAAAGGCATCTAGAATTATTCTAGATGCCTAACATATTATAAATCATTTCGATTAATAAATATATTGCCAGTATATCCATAAAGACTAAAAATATACGTTCCTGCACACATTAATGAAAAAAGTTCATGTACTAATAATGGTTTACTATCATGAAGAAACTTTTTTATTTCAGGGACAGTTAATGGTCTAATAAAAGCAATAGGTGTTGTAGTAATACCATACTTTAATTTAACAATTCTTGGACTTCCATTAGAAGGCATTACTACAACGATTGGAGTGATACCTAAATCCATTAAATATTTTAGAAACTTAGTGTTAGTACTTCTAACAATCATAAGTCCTTGTTCTAAAAGCATTTTATTAATTAACATATTTTCTTTATTTTAGCACGCCTGGTAGGTACCGCCCCCACTGGGCTGAAGATGGACCAACAGCATAGAGGTTTTGCTTACTACTACAGTTTTCACTGCCTTTCGTTTGTAGTCTAGAGTACGTCTTCACCATATCTTTCGACTTAGGTGCACGATTATCTACTCGTTCGCGGCTAGAATTTCTTCTATTCCGACGTCGTTACCATCAGCATTATCTGTTAAGGATTCAACGTTATCATCGTGTCCACTACTAGCGTTTCCACTAATAGGCTCCATTTGTTTAAAATTATTCTTAAAATCTACACATTGTTTAATAGAAATACTAGATTTAATTTTTTGAGAAATACTAACAGGTAAAATGTATAAATCTTCATTAATTAGATCAACTCCAATAAAATAATCTATATCCTTATCTGTATAATACTTTACTTTATATTCTCCCATATTATGAGATATTTTACGTACTGGAATTACTCTTTGACTGCAATTATTAGTTACAGTTTTTATTTGAATTTTTAAATACGTATTATTTTTCTCAATAATTAAATCTACTTTACCATTTTCAAGAACAGGTTTAAACAAATTTCATCCGTTCTCTATTAACTTCTTTTCTACTAACAAATTACCTAAGTAACCTTTTTCAATCGTGTTTCATTTATTCATAATTTTAATTAGCTTAAGACCTCCCCCTCACTTTGAGTCAGGCGCAAAAATAAACTACCTTTAGTTATACAGCAAAGGTAGTAAAAAATCTGAAAATATCCTAAAGAAGAGATTGTAATTTATTAAAAATTTCTTCTCTCTCTGCGTTTGTATTCCATTCAAAGGAAAATACACCTTCTGCATCTTCTTCAAAATTAAAAAGATCAAGTACTGAAGCTTCAATAAGCTCTTGAACAGTAGGATCATAAACTTCAGGATTTTTAGAATATTTGGCATCGAAAATTTCGTAATAATCTCTATGCCCATATTCAGCAGTAGGTTCTGGAAACTTTTTTACATATTCTGTATAAGAATATGTAATTTCATCTCCAAGTATATCTATAATCTTAATTTTAGACATCTACTCGTTTAAGTTTAGATATTAATGTATTCATAATATAATTAGATAAATCTCGAGGAAACGTATCCATATCTGTCATAACAACATAATGATTAAACATATCCTGAGGTCGGAAGTGACTTTCAATAGCAATTTGGCAAACTAGAGTATCTCCGTTTGATTCAATTCTATTTACTACCTTTTTAACTTCTTCTACAGCAGGTTGTCCTCTTAATCCCCATGCATTAGGAGCTCCATCAGAAATTACAAACATTAAAAGTGGTTTCGCAGTTTGCTTTCTAACCATTTTATATGTCTCCTCAATAGCAACAGAATCTTTGTTATTAGAATAACTATCAACTTTACCTAAAGCATAACGATTTCTATTCCAGTGATCACGATATACATTAATAGTAACTTCTCCTGTCTGTCGATTATCTGCAGTATGACCATAAACATAAAAGTCACATTGCTTTAAACGTAAAAATACCTCATTAAGTAATATTACACATTTTCTTGCAGATGAGATATTAGTTCCACTCATAGAACCACTCTCATCAATTAATACACAAACATCTAAACCAGGAGTAGTACGTTTAAACTTATTTGAATAGACAGTTTCTACTGCTTGATAAGCTTCAGCTAATTTATTAGTATCTAGCACACCTCTTCGCATTCCTGTTAAACGATATTCTTGTTCAACAAAGAATTTGCTAAAAGTATTAACTAAACCATTAATGTGTTGTTTTACTGTATCAAAATCCGCTTTATAACGTCTTTCACTATCTTCTTGTTTTACAATAAAAACATCATCTTTTATTTGTTTACACTCATCAGCAATTTCTTTAGAATCCCATTCACTTTTAATTTCCTTACTATTTAAAGAAGTATTAGAAGTAGTTAAACGTCGCATTTGTTCAGCTAATTTTTCAGCTGCTTGTTTTATTTCTTCTTGAGTATATGCCTTAATAGGTTCTTGTTTCTTTTTGCCCGCAGATCCCTCATCAGAACCACTTTTGGGAGAACTTTGTGTTTTACTATTCTTATCTGATCCTTTATTATCTTTAGAATCTTGTTTTTGAGAAGACTGTTTAGAATTTTGAGGATCAGAATTTCCATCTGATTCTTCTTGGCCTTCACCTGAACTAGACTGTCCTTCACCAGAATCAGATTGCTCTTGTTCTTCATCTCCTTCTTGTTGTTCTTCAGGCGGAGGAGGTGGGAACTTAAAGTAATCTAGTAATAGCTTATAAATTTTTTCTGCTTTATCATAAGCTTCTTTGGAATTATTTCCAAAATCACAAAGAACTTTCTTAATTTCATTAAACAAAACCTGATGTCGATAAATAACCTTAGTATCTACTCTTGCAGGATATCTTACAATATATAAGATATTTTGTAATACATCCATTAAATCATCCTGTTTTTCAGCTTTCTTGTATAACAAATCAAAATAATAATATTTTGCTTGTCCAATAAAATTAGCATACCCAGGGTAATTTTGTGTAGTATTGTATTCAATTCGTTCATCTTCAATAGTATTAAACAAATTAAAAAGGAACTTATTAGGTCTATTTTTACGAATTTCTGCCATATCGGTATATAATATGTGAGAAAATTCATGAATAGTTGTACCTAAGAATACATCTAATTTAACATTATTATCGATTTTATCATCATCATATACTTTAGTGGAAACAATAACTGTACTTCCATTTGTACATGAAGTTTCCGTGTCTACATTTAACTGTATTCGAATATTTCTTGGAATATCCATAATATCCCTAATATCACATGCGTGACGATAGGAATCTCTTAAAAGCTTTCTTTTGTTTAAATCAGGTGCAAA
>CALEBD010000151.1 GCA_937944945.1 uncultured Clostridium sp.
ATATATATATATATATCAGCGAGAAAGAAACTCATTTTTTTGACTTTTAAAACCTACTCAATCCTAGTTATATCAATGGTTACACAATTTGATTTATCTGTCACTTTTTGAATCGATTTTTTTCAAAAAAATTATTTTGACAAAAAAAGTGAATAAAAAATTAAATTTGAAAGTGACAGATAATATCGCCATGATATGTCATGGCGATCAATTCATGTATATACATGAATTGATATAAAAAAAGACCAGATATACTGGTCTTTTTTTAAAATGGTATGTTATTTTCTGTTGCAACATCATACTCCCAAGAAGTTTCCTCATCTTCTTCTATTTCTACAACTTCTATAACCTCTTCTGGAGCTTCTTTTCTAGCTGCTTTCTTAGATTTTCTTCTGTTACTATTTATAACTTCGCTTATATCTATTTCTTTTGCAGTTGCTTTTATAAAACTATTCATGCATATACTATTCTGTTTTATTACATCTTCTTTTATTAAAAGTTCATCTCTAGCTTTCTCATAATCTTTCTCATATGCACCTTTTAAAAGCCTTCCAGAAGCCTTCTTTTGTCTATCTACTATACTCTCTTTTGCAGCTTTTTTAGATTGCTTGTTTATTTTAGCAACTATTTTATCTAAATTTTTTTCTTCTAATTCGCTGTATAGTTCTTCAAACTTTTCTTCGTCTATTTCAAATCTATATAACTTATAATAAAATTTTAAATTCTGGAATCCTTCTAATTTCTTAACTTTTACCAAAGATTCCTTTATAAAAGTATTCCATTTATCTTTATACTGTAATTCTTCTCTACTAGTAATATCTAGCTCTTTTAAAACTTCTAGTTCACATTCCTCTATTAGCTTTATTTCTTGCTCTGTAGCTAATCTGTACCTTATCTTATCTTCTCTGCCTGTATTAAAGCATAATCGTACAAAGCCCTTATTAAGCTCACAACAATATTCATTTTCTTCATTAACTTCATCAAAAAATTTTTCTAAATTATATTTTAATGTTGCATTTACTCTATCTATACTTGTTTTAAAAAAATTAATTAAAAATAATTTTGGAATATTTAAGTGGTAAGCTATAGCACTGGTGTTAGCTCTGCATTTACTAAAATTTTTATTTAAAAACCCTAAATCTACTAGTAAATCCATTTTTGTTGTATAGTAAAAACCTTTTTGGCTATTTTGGTGCAGAATAATTATTAAAGCATTATTAATTAACTTGGAATATGTAATAGCATTATAACCACGTTTATCATTTTTTTTAATTTCTGTAACTATAATTTTACTTCTTCCCTCTATTTTAAAATCTACAGTTTCTTTTATTTTTTTAATCTGCAGCTTTTTAGAATTTCCAGAAGTCTTTGGTTTTATTTTTATAGCTTTGCAAAACTCTGTATAGTTTGCAAAAACTTGCCCCACACAAATATTTTTTGTGCTTATTTTATCTTTGGTTTCTGTTTTTTTCAAAAATCAACTTTCCTCTCTTTCTGTATTTGCAGAAAGAAGAACCTACAAGATTGTTTTTATTGATAAAAACATATTTTTTATGTTATAATGTTGTTGTAATAAATAATTAAGCACAACAATTAACGCTTAATTATTTTAATTTAAACGGAATTTAAAAAATGTACAACAAATAAAATTTTAAAGAATTTACAATCTTGTATGTAATTCTTCTAAAAAGCTCCTTTTGGCAGAAGGAGCTTTTTTTCTGCCTTATTACAAATATTATAACATTAATTCTAATTACAAACTACATTAAATCTAGCTTAAACCCCTATCTAAACCCATTAGCCATACTGGTTACTGGTCTAATTAATTTAATTTTTTTTATACTCTATTTTTATTAGAGTTATTTTTTAACCTTTTTATCTTTACTGCGAGAAAGAAATTTATTTTTTCAACCTTAAAAACACATCTAATCCTAGCTATATCAACGATTATACAGTTTAATTTATCTGTCACTTTTTGAATCGATTTTTTTAAAAAATAAAATTTAATCTATCCGCTTCAAAGAAAAACTATGTATTGGATCGTGATGACAAGTCATCACGCGCCTATACATAGTTTCCCTTTTCCGCTACTACTCTAAATCCATTAAGTCCTCATATTCTTTTACTAATTTATAAAATGTAGTCTTTTTTAAATCCAATAACTTCATTGCCTGTACAGCCGTAATATCCCTATTTTTATACTGTCTATATACCTTCTTAAAATTCTTCGGAAGTTCCACTCTCGGTCTACCTAGTGTCTCACCCCTATTTTTCTTAGCCGCTAGAGCTTCTTTTGTTCTAGTTCTTATCTTCTCTAGTTCCACCTGTGCAAATGTCGTATACATTTCTATAAGCATATTATTTATCATCTCTAGCATAAGCTTATTTTGTTCTGTTTCATTATTCAGCACAGTTAATGTACTTGGTATCTCTAAAATTCTAATTATTACCCCCTTCTGTTTTAACTTTCTAAGCTCTTCAAGAGTTTCTCTTTTGTTTCTACCAAGTCTATCAACTTCTTTTACAAATAGCTCGTCCCCTTCTCTTAAAATTTCTTCTGTTAGTTTTTGATACTCTGGTCTATCAAATTTGCTCCCTGTTACCACATCTGCATAAATTCTATCTAAATTATATTTTTCTAATATATCTATCTGCCTATCTGTTTTTTGTTTACCTGTACTTATTCTTGCATATCCATATTTCATTTTCTTATCTTCCTTTCCTATTCCATTCTTACCCTTCCATTTCCATTTGTTCTCTATTATGTTCGCAAAACGTTACAAAAGTTTAGCAACATTATTGAACACTTTTACAACTCATTTCCAATATTCTCAGGCATTCCTTTTTTACCCTTCCATTCCGTTTTAAAAACGACCGTTTTTTGAACTCTCACTCAAAAAAAAATTAACCACTTCTCTCGGCTCAATTTTTTAAAAAATATGCCCAAAAAGATATGTTTTAAAGGGGCTACACCTCGATATAGGGCTACACTCTTAGCCACTACTCCGTTAGCATTTACAATGCTTTCAGCCCCTCTCTCGATTATATTAATAGAGCTACTCTCTTATAACCCCTCTCGTTATACTATTTGTTGCATTTTTACTCTATAAGCATAGTTTTTATGCGCTTGGTAATCTGTCTTTTTCCTCCATGTAACAGCTAGATTTCCAACTCTATTATTTAATTTATTTTTATCTCTATGCACTATTTTTAGTACAGTTGTATCTACTATATTATTAAAAGTTTCATATGTCAATTTATGTATATATTCTCTTTTTCTAACCCCACTATTATTGGTTATATTAACACATAAATATCCATTGGTTAAACGTTGTTTTAGTTCCATCCATACTACATAGTAATATTCTTCTCCCTCCAACGTTTTATATTGGACCAAATATTTATTAGAAAATACCCTCCCAAAACTAGTAACATAGTAATTGTTACAATCTCTTATTGGTCTAATTTCCTCTCCATAAGCCATTAATTTTAGTACGTTCTCATCTATCTCTAACTTGTCCTTGTTTAATTTCCTTTTCGCCATTTACCTTTCTCTCCCTCTATAATATTGTGTTTTATATATTCTTTACATACATCATCAAGTGCTATCTGCAACTCTGTTTCTCTCGCAAAGTTATAACCTTCCATTATGCACGTTTTCTCAGCCTCGAACAACATCTTATCTATTTTTTTTACCATATCAAGAGCCATTCTTGGCTCTATTGTAACAGCCTGTTCACCTTCTCCTATATTTATAAGAAAATCTTTTATATCGTTATATAATGTTGCATACTCGTTGCTCCTAATAATTCTGTACTTATAGTTAACATCATCTTCATCTATTGCTATATCAAACAATTTTTGTCTATCTTCTTCTCTTTTTATTAGGAAATCCCAATTCTCGTAATCCATTCTGTCATACACAAAATCTACTATCATTTGTAAAAACCCAATAATTAAATACGTTGCAAACTTAAAACTAAAGCACATAAATCTTAATGCTAAATTTATTATGTTGTGTAGTGCCTTTTGTAGCACCGTTTCTTCTGTTGTCTTTCTTTCAACAATCTCCATTTTTTATTCCCCCTCGTTTTACCGCTCCAATAATTTTTTCTTATTGGATCGTACGGACGAATCCGTACGAGCCAAACAAAAAAATCACTTCCGCTTTTACCTAAAATGCACATACTTCGTCTAACACACTTTGTTCTATATCAGAACTATTTTTTACAGTATTGGAACTAATAGTTCCAGTTTGTTCTATTTCATTCTGCTTTGTTACATTCTGTTCTATAGTATTCTGTTTTATTCTATTTACTTCTGTTTTATTCCATTCTATTCCGCTCTGTTCTAAATTAGAATTATCTTGTCTTTTTCTATCTTTGTAGTAATTTTTTAGAATATATAAAGCCTGTTGAGAACAAGTTCTACACTCGTCCTCACTTTCTATCTTTATTAACTCTTCCAACTCTCCCTCAACCTTAAATTTAATCCACATCTTATTTTGCTCTCCTTTTTTCTATAATCTCTGCACCTTCTACATTTGCCCAAAGTGCATTTTCTAAGATTATTATGTTATCATCTTCCTTTAGGTATCTTTCTAAGGCTATTGCTCCACCGCCTACAAGTACAAGTTTATGTATTAATTTTTTATATCCCACATCAGCCAATTTTTTATATATATTTTTTTGTATATATTCTTTAGCAAAACTATCTATTATCTCTTTTAATTCTTCTGTAAGTGTTTCGTATTTGCCATATACCAGTTCCGCATCCTTATCGCTAAACCCTTCTAAAAGCTTACTTGTAAGCACTTTAGCTAGTTCCTTATAAAACTTATTCATCCCCTGTTCTGTTGTAAAAGATTGTGTAACTACTGGTGTTCTGTTTACAAAGCACCCCGCTAAATCAACCCCACCTATTTCCACTAAATAAATGGCTTCTTTTAATAGTTCTGGTTTCGTTATTAAACTTGAGAACCCCTCACAACATACGTTAACTTACACTACCTCAAATCTTTTTGTATATTCGCTTGGATTTGTTACCACATATTCGCCTTTTAAAAGTTCTCTATAACGTTCCTTATTCTCATTATGTATATATAAGCTAAGTGGTAATAATGTAGTTATTTCAAGCCTTTGGCTATCTTCTACAACACTATAAAGTGCCTTTCCTAATAGTGCTTTTTTATCTTCTACTATTTTATTGGTTGTATACTTTGCAGCTGCACCTTCTCCAAATAAATAACTCTTTCCATTAACTCTATAAGCCCCAAATGTTCCAGTTGGAACTTCTTCCACGTTAGAGCTATCTATTACTCTCTTTCCGTCTATCAGCATTTTATAATTTGCATTTCCTAAATCTATTGTTACATCTATCTTTTCTACTATGTTTTGCATTTGTTCTACTCAGTTCATTTTTTAATCTCCTGTCCCTTTTTATTTAAGTAAATTTTTCTCTCTTTTTTTACTTCTTTTTCATATACCCTAATTATAGTGTTTTATTTTATTTCTGTCAACATATTTTTACTTAAATTTTTACACATATTTAGCCACCTAGTAGAAAAACGTTGAAATTTAGACAAAAAAAAGAAGAAGCTAATTAAAACTTCTTCTTACTTTTCGTTTTCTTTTATTAAGTTATAAACTGTATTAATTATTTCTTCTACCGTAGCCGAAGCCGTTGTATTTCCTAGCTTTTTAGTTATTTCTTCTAATTTATCTACTGCATCTTGGCTTATAGAATAATTCTTCTTAACTTTTATATCTGCCGTTCTATCTTCTACTACTATAGTTCCGTTTTTTACTCTTAATTGTTTCTTTTCTCCCATTATAAAACTCCTTTTTATGTGTCTTTTTTTACACATATTATAAACTCTTTTTTAAGTTTTGTAAATAAAAAGTTTTATAATTATAATATAGTTGTATTTGAGTAATACTCATAACGTTCTAATGCCTTATCTATAATAACTGCCCATCCAGTTTTATTTTCTGCTCTTTCATATTCTTCCATAAACTTATTAAAATCTTCATCGCTTTTTAAACTGTTAGCATACATTATTTGAGATTTTGTAAAAGCATATCCATTACATCTCATTACAAATACTCTCCCTTCCTCTTTCGCCCTCTGGTCTCTTTCTGCTGTTACCAACATTTCCTTAGCTATATCCTTTATTTCATCTGCTTCAAACCCACTTAAACTTTTTATTAGCTCGTCTTTGTCTTTTGTATAAGCCCATGTATTTTCTTTATCTCTTATTGCTAAATCCACTAATTTAACTACTCCAGAATCTTTTATTTTGTATTCTATTCCTAATGCTACATAGCCTTCATCTTCTATGTAATTAATGTATTTATCTATAAGCTCACTTTTTCTATCAAAAAATTTTATTTCCCCTTCTGGACTATGTACATAATATTTTAGTATTTCTATTTTTGTTTTTTTCATCAATCTCTAATATTCTCCTTATTTTTATTTTCCTAATAATACACAATTCACTCTAAAAAATCAACGTGACATTACATTAACTTATTGCAATTACTAGGTTATATATAAATATATAATATATATATATTTATATATAATTTTCTTAAAATTTTTTTAATTATAGTCCGCTCCAATAATTATTTACGTTTGGATCGTGATGACTTGTCAGCACGAGCCAAACGAAAAATTACCTCCGCTATACAAAAAAAAGACATAGTAAAATTAATTACCATGCCTTTTAGCCTTCTAAACTAGACTATTTTTTTGTTTTGTCTACATTCTCTATAGCTTCTTCCACTGCTACTTGCCCTTCTATTTGCTCTGCAGCTTCTGTGTTAGCTTTAGTTTTTTTAGCTTTTGTGTTTCTAGTTGTAGTCTTTTTAGTTTTAACTTTTTCTTCTAGCTCTTTATTTTTATTTTCTAGTTCTTCTAATTTTTCTTTTAGCATTGCTATTTCTTGCTCTAACTTAGCTTCTGTATCCACTTTACCTTCTAGCTTAGTTTCTAATTTTGCTATATTTATTTCTAGCTTAGAGCTTTCTTTTTGTGCCTTCTTAACTTCTGCTTCTAATGTTTTAACTTCTGTTTTATGTTCTGTTTCTGTAGCCTTTAATTCTGTCTTATGTTGCTGTCTAATCTCTTTTATATTAGTGTTTAAAGCTTCTTTTTCAGCTTTTAAAGTATCTACACTATTTTCTAAACTATCTATCTTAGTTTGTAATACAGACTTATCTTTATCCATTTCAGATATCTCTTTAATATGCTTTTTACTAACTTCTTCTAGCTCTTCTTGTAGTTTATTTATATCTTTTTTATGCTTGTTATTCACTTCTTCAAGCTGTTTAAAATGCTCTTTATTAGCCAGTTCTAGCTTATCTTGTAGTTCACCTAATTGCTTTTTAAATTCATCTTCTAATTCTGTTATTTTCGTATTATGTTCAGATTTTAAATCTCTTAATTCAAGCTCTTTTTTAGTTATTATGTTATCTTTTTCATGCAACTGGTTTATGTAGTTATTTTCTCTCGCAACTATTTCTGCATTTAGCCCTATGTACTTGTTATTTTCCGCTTCCAACATAGTTATTTTCTCATTTAACTCACTTATAGTAGTTTCATTTTCTAAGCTATTAGATAACAATTCTTGATTTGATTTTTCTAATGTAATTATTTTAGATTGCAAAATCTCTTCTTGCTCTATATCGGCTTTTAACTCCACTAACTGCTCCCCAAATCCATCTATATATCTTTCATTTAAGCTTCTTTCATACTGGTTTACAGAAGTTACAATAGCATTTAATTGAGAATTTAAAGTAGCTATAGCTTTATCTATCACATCTAAATTATTATCGACATTAAATTTATCTTGAGTGCTTTCAAATTTTCTATATAACTCTAATAATTTAACAAGTTTATCGTTGTCAGTAACTCCTTCGATATTTTTGAACTCAGATACTAGACTTGCTTTAGTTCTAACCTGTAATTTAGCATTTTTATCTTCTTGTTGTATTTCTTGCTCTAAATTGTTGTTTTCGTTCATATTCCGCTACCTTCTTTCTATTTTTATATTTATTTTTTATTTAATTATACAAACTTTTTTTTAATAATACAACCTTTATTCGTCTTTAGTATCCAATTTAACTATATTTTATATATGTATAAATATGTATACTTGTTTAAATTTCAATGTATCCATCTATTTTTTAACTATTATTCTTGGATACACATATATTTTTATAATTATTTTATTTTTATCAATAAAAAAAATGGCTATTTCTAGCCATTTTCCTAATTTAATATTATTTCATCTAGTAATATTTCTGCAAAATCTTCATCATCACCATTGTCTATAAGATAATTATGTACATCTTTTTTAAGCTCCGCAATTGCTTCTAATATTGTCACCTCTCTATATTGGAAATCAATTTTGCAATCATAGTCCTTGTCTAAATCCATATTAGTGGCATCTCCTTTAAATTCTACTGCATCATATATAGTACTATCTGTAATATCTACATTTTTTGTAATACATTCGCTTATCCAAACGTTAAAGCTCTCTCTATCTATTTTATCTAATCTTATATACCCTTCTAATTTATCGCTTATTTTTGCTATTCTTCTCATTCTTTTTCTCCTTTTAAAATATTAATTTTTTGCCCCTAGATAGTTGTATATTACTACATCTAATCTGTTATGTCCTAAATTTTCTGTCGTGAATTTTAAAGCAGCCACATCGTAACCTCTAAGTTCTGTTCTACTGTCATTCTCATATGCCTTCTCACTTGTATCACACAGCCTCACATTGCCTACACCATGCTCTTTTATATAGTTATTATAAGTTTCTCTGGCATACTCTTGTCGGAATCTATGTGTACCAAGTCGGCTTGGTATATGCTCAAAAATCGGCTTTTCTCTATCATAGCCATTACATTGTAATCGCTCCTCTAACACGCTTTTAACATCTTGCCTGTAATCTTTTAATATCTCCGCTTCCCTGTACTTTCCGCCTTTTTCAACCAATTTTACCGCTACTGGATAGCCTTCCAAATTATACTTAAAATCATCTGGATTAACCTTATCTAGGCTTTCTCTTCTCATGCCTGTAGCTTTCAGAATCGTTATTTCGGATTTATAATTACTATAATTTATATGGCTATGGTGTTCTTTTAGCTCCCTATTATTAGAAATATCTTTATAGCTCCTATTTGCAACATTACAATCCTGTTTGCTTACACTTGTACCAAATACTTTGTTTAAAGCCGCTAAATCCTTGCTATATGTGTACGGAGAACACCCAGATTCTTCTCTGTGCTTTATGTAATCTTTTACATGGCTTTCTTTTATATCTTCTATGTTTCGTACATCTTTATAGTTCTCTTTTAAATAGCTTGTAAACTGCTTACAACTGCTTTTATAGGTATCAAACGTTTTGTAGCTATGTATTCCAACGGTTTTATTGTGTTCATACCCAAGATTCTCACGAGCTTCTTTTTTGGCTTGGTGTCTGCTTTCGCCAATGCAGTTCATTTCTTTCATTCTTGCATTTATCTGGTGTCCCAAAGACCCCCTTTTACTTCTTGCTTTCCCATTTTTATCCCTCCTTTTCTATGTAGATATATAGATATATTATTTTTTCAAAAAATAAATATAAAAAAAACTAGAGTTTTACTCTAGTTTTATAATTTAAATATGTTATTTTGTTAATTCTAATAAGTGCTTTCTCAAATATATACTTAGATTCATGCAGTTATCATCAAAATATTTTTTTATCTGCTCTTTTTCTGCTTCTGTTAGTCTTACTTCTATTTTTTTGTCTCTTATTTCGCTCATTCCGAAACCTCCTAAATAATAATTTTTTATCATTCTATAAAAAATTTTAAGAAATTAAAATACATAACGTGTCGTGACTAAAAAATTTTTTAAACTTACCGCTCTAATAATTTTTTATCATTTGGATCGTGCTGACAATTCCGCACGAACCCAATGATAAAAAATCATCTTCGCTACTACTTAAAAACGTACATGAAGTCTTTTTTATCAAATTCTACATTTTTATCCTTCTTTTTGACCTTCTAGAATCCATTCTAAACCCCTTCTATTTTTATTGCTGATAAATTACTCTATTAGATTTATTTTTTACTTACAAGCTTATATTGGTATTCAATACATTCTTACAAAAAAAATAATATATTGGTGTTAAATATATTTTTGCAATAAAAAAAAGTATTGGTGTACAATACTACTATAGACGGACTTTTCCCATTAAAAGTTAAGTACATTCAGCTCTGATTTTAGTGAGTGCAATTAGACCCTAGCCGTTGCAAATACTACGTTTGCAACGTTAAAACTCGCTGCGCTCGTTTCTTTTACCCTTTGAGTAAAAGAACCACCGCAAAAACCTTTGTCTAATCATACTTTTTTTCTTCATCATAGATTTATAGCACACAGTTATTTTTTCTCCTATTCCTAATCAAACCTGATGAAACCTAATCTAGTTGGTACATTGTTAAAAAATATTTCATTTGTATCTCCACTATTTCATTATACTTCAAGCTTTAGTTGAGGTATATTTAAATAAAAAGATAGACGTATGTATACGTCTATCTTTTTATTTAAATATAAAACTATATTCATCTCCATTTATTAAAAATATACCTTCCATTTTATCATTTAAAGTTTCTAAGTTAGGTACTTTTTTAATTTTCAAAATTCCTTCCTTTGTTTCATTAGGCTTTATTTTATATTCAAATTCAACCTCTTTGACTAATGTTCCTAAATTTACTTTATTTAGCATTACTTCTATATCATTATTAGATTTATTTTCTATAGATACAGTAAATTCTGCATTGTTATCTACTATATCAACTTTACTTGTTTTAATAGCACAATATTCATTTTCTATAAATATTGCATTGTCAAATTTCTTACTATTTTGATTTTCTTTATTATTTGATATGTCTATTTTATTAGTACCTAGTGTATCTATTTTTTTTTCGCTACATCCTATTAACAAGCTAAATATAATCAATATACAAGGTAATATTAATTTTTTATTCATAAATCTTCTACTCCTATAAATAATAAATAAATATACGAATACCTGATACTCTTGATTTTAAACTATTATGATTTCCACTATCAGAGTGTGCTGAATATTTAAAATCAAGGGTCGATGTATTTCTTTTATTAACAAATATCGTATGATATGCACTACCATTGCTATTTACTAACGATATTGCATCTCCTTGATATGCCTTATCATACACCGCTGTTTTAAAATTATTCCTAGTTTGAGTTGCTGATACGTCAGTTACTTTACCAGCCCTACTTGACCAATGCCACCTGAACATATTTGCTCCTCTCCAACTGCCAGATATTTGACTTAAATTACTTCCATTGTAGAACCAATAACTTGTATTATCTGTATTACTTCCTTGCCTCATAGACATTCCTGAATTCGATAATATCTGAGACACAAAGTTGGCACAGTCTCCACCACTAGAACTAAAGTCTCTATACGCAGGATTTCTTCTAGAACCATCCCATTTATTTGCATAAGCCATAGCACTAGTTTCATTATAAGCTCTTGGATTAATATTAGAATTTAAATTCTCTTTTAATCCTAAATCTAATTTTTCATCAGCTAATGTAATTAGTTCTTCACTTGATTCCAAAGTTAGAAGAGATACTATTTTTTCAATTATGTCAAATCTATAAAGACCTGTTTCTTCAACAACTTTATCAATATCATTTATTAAATATTTTGCAGAATCCTTAATATTTTCATTTATTTCAATTCCATAATTATTTCTTATATATTCTTCAGTTTTCATATCCATATTAATACTTGCATAATATTGTGGAATTGGGTCATGTCCCATATCTCTATTTACGATATACTCCAATATTTCTGTTTCAATTTCTTCGGACTCATTTGATTTTAATCCCTTATAGCTTACGGCTATAAATTCTTTTAATGCTTTCTTTATTAATTCAACTTGTTTGTTTTGTTCTGATTCATTTAATCCTTCATTTTTTAATGATTCTACTATTAATTGATTCTGTACACTATCTGTGTCTTCTATTTCATTAATTATATTTTCCTCTACTTCTTCTGTTTCATATTCAGATATAATTTCATTTTGAAGCGTATTTATACTTTCATCTGTATTCGGATTAGCATAAGTTAAATTTGAAACTGCTAATATCAAAACTGCTGATGTTGATGCTATTTTTTTAAATTTCATCAATTTTCCCCCTAATAATATTAATTTTTACATATTTAATATTATCATATTTAATATTAAAATTCTATATTTTTCCTAAAAACTTTTTTATTTTGTAACTTTATTAAGTCTTTGTATCTTCAATCATTAATTGATTAATCAGCGTATATATTTCTATACTCCCTTATTTTTATAATTATCTAGCACTTAAATAATTATATTTAATTAAATCTTCTCTATTGTGACCAAGATTATTACAGACGGACTTTTTGCCTAAAAAGTTAAGTACATTCAGCTCTGATTTTAGTGAGTGCCATATCACTTCCGACTTTGCAAACACTACGTTTGCAAAGTTAAAACTCGCTGCGCTCGTTTCTTTTACCCTACACAGATTTAAAAAAATAGAATTTTTTTAAATCTATTACGATTAAAAGAACCAGCGCAATCCACCCAATCGGTACCATTAGGTTACTTGCCGTTCCACTCTACACTCGAAACTCCGTTTCTCCTGTGTTCGTTTCACTCACACCGCACCACTCACTCCGAAACTTCGTTTCTTCGCTTCGCTTGTGCTAATACATCTGTTCCTCGTTATCGCCTGTAAAAACTTCGTTTTTACTATCTCTAACTTCGTCCAGATACATCTTTTTTACTGCTATAATACTGCAAACCGCAAAATTTATTTTGTAAAAAAATTATATTAACTTCCTTAGCAAATTAAACTTAAACGTTTGTATGTATTAAGTCTTGCCAATAAGAATTATCCTTATTGCAGTTTTTTTGTTTATTACTTTATACATTATTTTAATCCTCCTTGTTTTTTGCAATTATACTAATACTATGCAATTTTAATTTTTATATAACAAAACATACCTAAAAATCGTAAAAAACAAAAATTAATAAATCTTAAACTCACCGCTCCAATAATTATTTACGTTTGGATCGTGATGACTTGTCATCACGCGCCTAACGTAAAAATCATCTTCGCTAGAAAATCTTTTATTTAAAACATATATAAAAAACTTAACATTAAAACTATCATGACAATATCAACTACCCAGAACACTCCAGTTATAGTCTTTAGAATCTTTAAACCTAGCATTTTACCACCTACCTTTACTGGAGTATTGCCAGATAGTATATGCTTTAATCTATTCTTGTCGCTGAGATTTTTCGATTTACAGTACACATAGATTAAAAACAAACTTACCTTTAAGAAGGTTTATTTTTAGTTTTTATTTTAAATAGTAACTTTTATAGTAAATTAGTTACTTTTACTTAATGATACAAATACCTAACGCACCCTATCTATTTATTAGCTTGTACCAAACTATGCCTAGAGGTTGCTTACTAACGCATTTCTTATCGTTTGCAAGCAAACTGCACGAAATTTTGTTTTCTTGAATACTGTTTTAGTTGCTTATTTCATTTTATAAAAAACAGATAAAAGTAACATCTTCTTTAAAAGCTAGAAGAAAAAACATATCAGTTGCGATAGTCTAATTTTCCTTAGAGCAGTCTGCTTTGTAGATTTTAAACTAATAACCATAAAACAAAAACCAAAAAATAAAAGCCTTTAAAAGGAAAAACTAAAATTAAAAAAATCGTTTTAAAAAGTGACAGATAACTAAAACGATAGAAAGCAGTAATAGCAATGCTTTCGAGCACATTGTAACATAATTTTTTTTAATTTCTTTCTCGTAGTAAAGATATATATATATATATATCAGCGAGAAAGAAACTCATTTTTTTGACTTTTAAAACCT
>CALEBD010000152.1 GCA_937944945.1 uncultured Clostridium sp.
TTAAATGATTCTGGTATTTGGTCTATGTTCACAACAGATTTATCACAAGGGGATATATATAAATATAATGTTGTTGGATGCGATGGAGTAAGTAGATTAAAAGCTGACCCATATGGAACATATGCAGAATTAAGACCACAAACAGCTTCAAAAGTTTTTAATCCACTATTATCTTCTATATATTTCTCAAACTCTCCTTGAGACGTTAGCTCTCTTTCTACTGTTTCTTGCTTCTCCATATTAATATTATTTTATTGAACTGCGATAGGCTTATAATAAATAAGATAGATTTGAGCTCCACGCTCCATTATAGTCACAATGTCATCTTTTCTTGCAAGATGTTTGTTGGCATAGTCAACAACTTCTCTTACTGTGCTTCCCACATAAACACTCATTACTCTTTGTACATCCATTATTTGCAAACTATTAAAGTTTAGAGCTCCCTAAAGGATTCAAACCTTTATTCCCAGAGTACAAAACTGATTTCCTAATCATTGGAAGAAGGGAGCAAAATATATTAATAAGGCCTGATATCACATAGACCGAATAAATATCTATACTTATTAATATTTTGTATAAAGGTCTCACACTCAGATGTTATACCTTTATATATAGTCTCTTGAGGTATTTTGTTATAAAATAAAAGAGTATCCGATCTTACTTCCTCTATAAAATCCATAGCATTTAACGTATCACTTGGAATACCCTTTATTACATTAGGTTGCATCTTTCCTAAAATTCCCATATAACCTTCAGCTAAGCCATCTTGATAATCTCCTAAAATATCAAGGAACTCATCTAGATACACATGTATGTTTTTCGTTGGAGCAGCCCAGTGAAGATTCTTACATTTAGTTTTCCACCCTTCTAATTTGTTCAAGAAGGAGATAAATAAATCTTGAGGGCTATTTATTTCTTCTTTTCTTGAAGAATCTAAAGGAGTTAATAATATATCTTCATACATAATTGTTACAATATTTATATGTCTACAAAGGTAGACATAATTATTTAATAATACAAATAATTCTTAGTTATTTTATGTTAAAAGTATAGAAAAGATAAAATAGCATAAGCTATTTTTGCCCATATACTTTGATCTTTATTAAGATCAACAGTTCCTGTTCTATCTCTCTTTATATGTAAATTATAAAGAAGATTATGAGCTCTCCATTCATTTATCATTCCTACAATACCTCTATGATGCACTGCATAAAAGTCCTTACTGGATTCTCTTACCTTATCTAATATATCCATCATATCATGTACTGATTTTATTTTGTAAGAATCTATAATTTGTGTGTTATTTACAGTCAAGTTAACTTTAACTATATTTCCGTTACATTCAATAATTAATTTTTTCATAAGTTTTTCTTATCTTTTCTTTATCTCATTTAATATGTCAACTAATCCTAATTCTGCTGTTATAGTTCCAGCTATAACAGCTAAATAATTTCTTAAGAACTCTTTTCTCCAGATGGCATTTTACTTTCTATCCTTAGTAATAGATCATAAATAGCCACTTGAATTTTATTAAGGATCTCTTGGTTCTTTATTATCTCATCTAATTTTTCTTGTATTTTATACATTATAATTGATTATGAATTTTATACAAAATCGAACAAGTTTATTCCTGGTTTTACCTTTAAATAATTTTCTTTATTCTTTCTTCTTGAGTACAATTTCGGAAGTACCTTCTCATACCATTTAGAATCTTTCATTGAAGAAGCTATCCATAAGTGTATATCTGAATCCACTATATCTGAATCAAATTTATAGAGCTGCTTACCATCTTTTATCCTATATCCTCCGAAGAATCTAATTTTAGGATAATTTTTCTCCAAATATTTACATAGCTGTATAAATCCTTCATTATCTTCTATGTAAGATACTTTCCCTAGATTTAATCTAATATATACGTTTTCCTTTTGTAGGAGATCAAGTATATCAAATAATGTATAATTAGATTTATATCTAAATCTCTTATTAGAGAATTCCCACTTTAATGTCTTTTGATTAAAGCTTATTGCCAAATCAAAACAGGATATTTTAGTTCCATTGATATAGGTCTCTAACTGTTCAAAGATATTCTTGGATTGGGTTCTAGAGAATAGAGAGTGCCATAGTTTGGATAGCATACCTGATGAAGGTAAATATGATCTGCTATCATTACTTCCTACAATGATTTCTTTCATGTTACTTTTCCTTTATTTTATATTTTACTTTATTTCCTTTAGGGTATAGTTATCCCTTATGGATTTGTTAATTTTTTTTAAATCCATTAGAGGATATATTACTATATCCCCTTATCTTAGAATTTCATAGTGGGCGGTTTACCCCAAGAGCCTTTTACCCTCAACCTTTTCTCATCTACATTGGTAGGCTACCACTCCTTATAACTAAGACAGTTTTTGTATAGGGGTTACCTCATTCCTATTTGGAACTACTACCCTATTCATCTCCAAAGCCTGTACATCAACTTTATGGTATGAATCTCTGGAGAGATAAGAACTGTAGATATTCTCAACAGGTACAAATGTAAGCAAAATAAATAATATATGCAAATTATTTAGTGAGATTTTATTTCGGTGCTATGAAAAATTTATTTTTTATTTTTTTTTTATTTTTTTTTCTTGGCCTGTTTTGTATGAGAGAGAT
>CALEBD010000153.1 GCA_937944945.1 uncultured Clostridium sp.
GGTAAAAAAATAGTTGTAAAACCTAGCTGGGAAGAGTATGAAAAACAAGAAGGTGACCTAATAATAGAATTAGATCCAGGGATGGCATTCGGAACAGGAACTCATGAGACTACTTCTATGTGTATAAGAGAATTAGAAAACTACGTAGACGAAACAAAAACTGTATTTGATATAGGTTGTGGTAGTGGTATACTTGCAATTGCAGCTGCACAGTTAGGTGCAAAAGAAGTAGTAGCAGGTGACTTAGACGAAGTAGCAGTAAAAGTATCAAAAGAAAACTGTGAAATAAACAACGTATCTGACAAAGTAGTAGTTAAACATGGTTCATTATTTGAAGTTGTAGACTCTAAAGCAGACGTAATAGTTGCAAACATAATAGCAGATATAATAAAAATACTTGCTAAAGATGTAAGCAAATTCTTAAAAGATGATGGTGTATTCATATCTTCTGGTATAATACTTGCTAAAATAGATGAAGTTTGTCAAGCTTTAGAAGAAAACGGATTTGAAATAGTTAAAGTTGAGAGATTAGGAGAATGGTCAGCTATAGTTTCTAAACTTAAGTAGGTGAAATAATGGATAGATTTTTCGTAGATAAGACTAATATAAATTTAGAAAACAACACATGTGTAATAGTAGGAGAAGATGTAAAACATATATCTAAAGTTTTAAGATGTAAAATCGGTGAAAAATTAGAAATATGTGATAATGACAACTCTGAATACATCTGTGAAATAACAGAAATAAACAAAGAGCAAGTAGATTTAGATATAATCGAAAAAAGAGAAATAAAAAGAGAATCAGACTTAAAAGTAAAACTATATCAAGGTCTTCCTAAAAGTACTAAAATGGAATTAATACTTCAAAAACTTACGGAAGTTGGAGTTGATGAAATTATTTTAGTATCTACAAAGAGAAGTGTAGTCAAAGTTGACGACAAAAAAGAAGGCAAAAAGATAGAGCGTTGGGAAAGAATTATGTATGAGGCTGCTAAACAAAGTAAAAGAGGTAAGATACCTAAATTAAGAGGTGTTTTGCCATTTAAAGAAGCTTTAGAAGACATGAAAAACAACGATATGAATATATGTCCTTATGAAAATGAAAGAACTGTATCTATAAAAAGTGCAATTAAAGATGCCGATATAAATACAATAGGAATCTTTGTAGGACCTGAAGGTGGATTTGAAGAAGAAGAAATAGAAAATATTCAAGATATAGATTCTAAAGTTGTATCATTAGGACCGAGAATATTGAGAACGGAAACTGCATCAGTAGTCGCTTCTTCAATAGTTTTATATGAACTAAGTGACTTAGGAGGAAATATTTAATGAAAAGAGTGGCATTTTATACTTTAGGGTGTAAAGTAAACCAATACGAAACAGAAGCAATGCTTGAATTATTCGAAAAAGAAGGATATGAAAAAGCAGAAACAGAAGATTATGCAGATGTTTATGTTATAAATACTTGTACAGTAACTCATATGAGTGATAGAAAATCAAGACAATATATAAGAAGAATGAAAAAGAAAAATCCAGACGCGATAATCGCTGTAGTTGGATGTTATTCACAAGTATCTCCAGAAGAAATACTTTCAATAGACGAAGTAAATCTTGTTATGGGTACAAATGATAGAAAAAAAATCGTAGAAGAAGTTAAAAAAATCGATGCAAGCAGAAAAATTAGTACAGTTGACGATATAATGAAAGTTAAAGCTTTCGAAGAAATCGAAATAAACAAAACTAACGGAAAAACTAGAGCTTTCTTAAAAATACAAGATGGATGTGATAGATACTGTTCATACTGCATAATACCATATGCAAGAGGCAGAGTTAGAAGTAGAGATTTAGAAAGTATAGTTAAAGAA
>CALEBD010000154.1 GCA_937944945.1 uncultured Clostridium sp.
AAGCGTTTGCTGGTAGAACTGACCTTGATACAGGTTGCACAGCTTACCACCGAGGGGGATGACGTGAGTGGTGGGCGTGGCCCTAAGAAGACTATAAAACCCGTATTCACTCAGCCTGCCGCAGCACAGCAGCCGCAGGTAGCTTCTGCCACTCAGGTTCAGCAGGCTCCAGTTCATTCGTCTCCGTCTTCAGTTACAACACAGGCTGCTAATGGCACTACTGCCCAGCATCCGCAGGCTTCTGCGGCTGTGCAACCGGGAGCATCGGCTTCTCCTGGTGCGGCTTCGTCTGCTCCGTCACAAGGAGCGGGAGTTGCTCAGACTGCCAAGGAAGAACGAAAAATTCCCGTGATGAAGATGTCCAGCTTGGGGGTATCTATCAAGAATCCGCAGCGTGACCAAGTATCGCAGAATGCGACTACAACTTATGTTCCTAAGGTGCAACAACCGGAAGAGGATTTTATGTTCAATGACCGGGATTTGAATTATTATTGGCAGGAGTATGCCGGCCAGTTGCCGAAAGAACAGGATGCTCTTGCAAAACGTATGCAGATGCTCCGTCCGGCGTTGCTTAACAACTCAACTACTTTTGAAGTGGTGGTTGATAATGAGTTTGCTGCAAAGGATTTTACAGCTTTGATTCCCGAATTGCAGGATTATCTTCGCGGCAGACTGAAGAACAGTAAAGTGATGATGACAGTGCGGGTAAGTGAGGCAACAGAAACAGTACGTCCTGTGGGACGTGTCGAGAAATTCCAGATGATGGCTCAAAAGAATCAGGCATTGATGCAACTGAAAGATGAGTTCGGGCTGGAATTATATTAATGTACTTACTTCTATCAGATTACCATCCGGATCTCTGAAATAAATACTCCGGATGGCACCCTGCGCACCTCGACGCTGGACTATACCGACTTCTATTTCTATTCCTTTGGATTCTACTTCGACTTTTATTTCCTCTATGTTTCCTCCTGTAAGTAAACAGATGTCCGCACTTCCGAAAGCAGGATGCTTGGCAGCAGGAAGGAACTGTGCTTTTCCTACGTGAAGATTGATTTTCTGATTACCGAACTTGACGGCAAAGCGTTGGTTGCTTGTATCGGCTTCCATTCCCAGGACTTCTGTGTAGAAATGTAGGCTTTTATCTATATCGGACACCGGTATGACGATATGGTCGATATTCTTGATTTTCATATCAATGTAGGCGTTGATTCATGCGGTCTTCATATCCGTCTGAAGGTTTTCTTCCCGGCATGACAATCCACAAGATAATATATATAATCACTCCGGCGAAAGCAGTGAAGAATGTAGCCAATATATATACTATTCTCAATAAAGTAGCATCCCATCCGAAATATTCGGCTATTCCGGCACATACACCTGCAATCATTCGATTGGAAGAGCGGGTTAATTTCTTTTCATTTTCCATGATATACTATGTTCTTTTAATGCAAATGCTACACAAATATAGAGAATATATTTGGTTTATGGGTTAAATGGAAAGATTTATGTATTATTTGTTAGCATTTTAACTTACTTAATTTGGGGTCAACAATAGACCAACAACAAGGAATATTAGGTAGGATTTAGCATGATTTGCTCTCTAAGATGCCTATTTCCTGAAAGCAGAAAACCCTCATAAATATTTAACTTACAAGGGTTTTTGTTGGGTGGAAGACCGGACTCGAACCGGCGACATTCAGAACCACAATCTTTAACGAGTAGCCTTATAGTGGTCTCAACTGTCAGCAAGTTAAATATCTCCTTGCTAGCTCATTAGTCAACTATTAGTCAACATGATAGTATTGCTACTAATTTGGCTAGCTTCTCCACCATTTTATATGGTGTCAGTGTAACAGGTTTACCTGCTAATCACTGTTAAACTCTAAGGTGCTTTCTTCATTACTTTTGATTTTAATGATTGATGCAAATATAGTGAATATGTTTGGTTCTCCAAACAATCTCTGGCTTTATGTTGTAGTTGAGCTTTTCTTGCATTACTATTATGCTAGTATCATGCTACCAATAGCACTTAGATGTGCTAAGTTTCTTCCTTCTGTTTCATAACTTAATTAGTTTAAAGTGTCATTCAATAGATACTCATCTTATTATAAGTAGGCATGAGTGTAAATACCCTATCAGAGCTTTAACAAGGTCAGGGTTGCAAGTATTCAAAGTAACTTACTTGAAATACTTCATTTGCCTTTCTCTTCTTACATATGGGAACTGACTATGGTTAGTAATGAAATTAATAAGAGACTGCAATTATCCCTATATGATTTAACTTTAGATACCTTCTAGTCAATATAGTAGACATTGCCTACACTTACATATCCAAATATTTTGTATCTATCTTGGCTTCTTTTCATAGTTATACTAGATAAAGAACAGTCATAGCAATATACTTTTTCTATTTGGAGACAATTAGATATATCCAAAGTACTAATTGCCGTATAGCTGCAACTCAGTGATTTAAGCTTTTGATTGTTAGATATATCTAAGCTTGTAATTTTGCTATAATTACAATTTATGTTTTCCAACTCAAAATTATTCGATATATCTAATATATGTATGTCTGTTAGTCCACAGTTTAATTCAACTAATTTGGGACACTTAGATATATTTAATGTTGAAATTGATGCTTGCTCACAATCTAATTTCTTTAATTCTTGGTTATTTGATAAATCAATGCTAGAAATAAACCATAAATTTTTAAAGATTAGTTGCTGTAAACTTTTGTTATTAGACAGATTTAACTCCCTAATTGTGTTCATATATTCAAGATCCTCCTCATCAATTATATCATTATTATTACCATCAATAATGAGTAAGTTACCACATTCTAGATGAGTTAGGTTTTTATTCTTAGATACATCTAAATCTTTTAATCCACAGTTATTGCATTTTAATGAGGTTAATTTTAGGTTCTTAGACACATCTAATGATTGTATGAAACAACAGTTACATTCTAGAGATGTTAAATTTGTGAAATGTTGTATTCCTTTTAATGACTTTACTTTAGTTAATATACCACTTATACTGGTGGTTGAATTACCAAAACCAATAGTTGTGACTGCTTGAGCCTCAACAGGAGATACCTTGCCATCTTTGTTTACATCAAAGTGTTCATAGCAGTACTTCATAAACTCTATATCATCCATAGCAGTACATACATCATCAGGGTCAGACATCTCTGGATACCCTGTTAAAGGTTCATTTTCATCACTTTTGCTGCATCCTACACATAGTAGAACTACAGCTAACACTAAAAATACTTTTTTCATAATGCTTTGTTGATTCTTAATATATAAGCTCTAATTTCTCAAAGTTAATAACCCACTTGTTCTCTAGTAGAAAGTCAGTCCCAATTAGTCCATGTACTTGTATTCCACTTTCATCCTCAATGCTTTTAAAAGCATCCAGTAAGGGTCTTACACAGAATCTGGGCTTATAAACCTGACCTTCAAAGTTAAAAGGCAGAGTAATCATATCTACCTTGTGCTTAGTTCCTTCTATTCCACTGATACAATAGTCACCAACTGGTTCTACTATATCCTTGAAATATTCTACTACAGTACTGTCTATCAGATTACAGGTGCTTCCAGTATCTAAGATGAAGCAAAGATATTGCTCCTTTATCTCAATAGGGATAATGGGCAATTTAGCTTTATGTAATCCAAAGGAAAGATGATATTCCATATCTTAACCTTTACTTAGTCTCTGATATTCTTCCATTAGCCAAGTCATATAGTTCTCCATTTCCTCTATCATTTTATCTTGTGGGTATCCTGAAGGATATGTCCATTTCTTGGAGAACTGCCCTATAAGTGGCATGCTTCCTTTCAAAGAGATGATTAAATCTCCAGCAGAATAGTTGATATTTACTGTCCAACAAGAAGAAGATATAACAATATATTCATTGGCTTCTTTAACTATTCTAGCTCCTTGTGGTTCAATTAAGTAATCTATTAGGGGTTTGTACTTAACCCTCATTCCACCAAAGCTGGTAATGTGTTTATCTACATATTCATCATGCTCTTTGGTAAGTCTATAGATGATGAATACTATTATTCCTATAACTATTATCCACCACATAATCATCTCACTATTATTCCACCATTAGCAACATAATCATCTGCTGCTTTTGGGTAGTCAAAAGACCAAGCTTCTACACATGTGCTCAAATCATCTCTGCTAAGACCAAGTTTATCTGAAATGGCTTCACAGTATTTTATTTCTTTAATGGGGCATTTATTATCAGACATCATAAGTTGTACTATGTCTGCTAAGTATTCTAGCTTCTCTTTATGTGTAGTTGGATAACTATCCTTGATAGCAAAAGGGTCTGATAGTACCAATTCAACATAGTCTAACTTTATAGATTTCATAGTCATTACAGTTTTGATACATAGCTCTTCTTCTGCTGATAAAATTCCATCTCCAGACAAAGCTAAAACTATCATATCCCTTAATCTACAGAGCTTCTGCTCTTCCTCCTGGCTTAAATTCCTAATTTCCATAATTTTAAATTCTAGTAATTCATTATTTTGTTAATTATCTCTTCATCAAACCTCATCCTTAATATATTAGGAACATCATCAGTAAGGGCAAGGAATGTCCAATTCTTACCTTTATTATGTGATACACCTATATTAGTTTCTGGGTTGTCGTGAATGCACTTCTCTCCTTGTGTAAGTACACCTACCACTTCAAATGTGATAATGATATACTCCTTGTCTGCTACCCTGTTAGTTATGTTACTAACTATGATGTTGTAATCAATGCCTTTCTCATCATAGGTGGTCTTTAAAGTGTGATACATTTCTGACATATCCTTATATAAGGTTTGTATAATAGCTCTATCAGATAATTCTGGATAGTACTTCTTACAATATTTAATAACATCAGGATATATGTATAGGGAAGCATTATTTATATCTCCTCTCAACAAGGCTTGATTATAGGTATTCATTTGGCTGATCATATTCTTTTCAGCTTTATCTTTACCTGTATAAGGGGTGAGTGTTTCATTGTACCAACCTTCTGGTACTGAATCTTGGGCAGTGCTAAGTTGAGGTGTCTCCTTATTAGATGAGGAGGATTTCTGTTGGTTGCTGTTACAAGATACAATAACTAATGTTAGTAATAATACATAATAATATTTCATGGTATTTCCTTTTGTAGCCATACTACAAAAAGAAGATGTGAGCCTAACCTTATTGGGAGTCCAAGGTATTACCACATACCTACAATCACACAATATAAGGGAAGCCCACACCTAATGGTATGAGTATCCACTACTTACTGCTGTGATTGTTAGTCTTCAAGGTGGTAATTTTAGGACTGTCACAAGTAAGAAGCTGACACTTCTTTATCTAATATGTCTTGTTAAACTTCTATTTCATTAGTTGTCATTTAGTTGATACAGCTACAAAGATAGAACTTTCTAGTCATACTTCATCATCTGACTATCATAATTTGATAGGTTTCAAGTCATATTAGTACCATAGGTGTAGGCTTATATCCTTATTGCACAAAGGTAGACTTAATTATTCACTTTCTATATGCAAAACTGATAAATAGAGCACCAGTTACTATCAATAATAGCCACTGTAATATCATATCTAATGCTGTCATATATACACTAGTTAAAGCCCCAGTCCATTACAGAACTAGGGCTATCAACAACAATAAAATCACATAGTAAGAGGTATATAACCTCTTAATCCTTAAGTATCATACTGGTGAGGATAAATCCCACTAGAATCAAGATAATCTCACACATAATTCAATCAATATTTTATTTAATCCAACTTACTAACTACTAATGCAATTCACGTTTACATACTTCACCGAACCTCAAGTGGTTAAGTTATTATAGCAGTACATCTCTTTACCCTGTAATCAAATACCCTCAACCTATATTAAAAGAGGCAGTCAACCTCTATAAAACTATCCCCTGATTTGCCATTCTGCATCACTTACTTTGTATATATAATATGCAAGAAAGTGAGACAGGAGAAATTTCCCATCATAATGGTATAATAACAGCAGAGGGGGATAGATTTAATAGAAGGTAGGATATTGTAGACCTTAGAAGGTTAAATGTTTATAGCTTTCCTTCATCATGATAGGAGTAATATTCCTTCTCTGGACTTAAGATTATATGGTCTGCTACATGAATTTCCATGAGTTCAGCCCCCTTCCTTACTTTTTCAGTCAAAGCATCATCCAGAGTACTGGGTTTCATGCTTCCAGAAGGGTGATTATGTGCCAATATTACCTGTGTTGCATTAGCCAGCAATGCAGCTTGTAATATCAGCCTTACATCTACATAAGTTGCGGAGATTCCACCTTCTGAAATAGGTACTATACCCAGTACCTTGTTAGACTGATTAAGTAGTACTACTTTAAAGCTTTCCTTGTATTCTATTGTGTCATCAGGGAAGTACTTTGTCAATAGTTCATAGGCATCCTGTGAACTATTTATCTTGTATCTAGTTGATGATTTGACATTACTTTTATAGCTCAATTGAACCTCTGCCACATTCATTATACTGTTCATGAGATGCACTAATTAATGAACCAACTATATTCACTTTCACCATATAAAGCCTTATTAAGTCCTTCTGCCAATTGGGTGGCATTAAGTGACCTGTCCAAGAAGTTATCAATGTAGCTACTTTTATTAGCTCCAGTTAGTAAGTTGTACACATTCCACATGCTGATTTCCCTGCTGTCCAAAAGGGTGCTAAAGTTATCATCATTGTAATATGCTTTGGCAACTAATCCTATCTGGGTATCAGTCATCAGCATTTGCGGCAACTTCTTCTTTTGGTCAATAGGAAGAAACTGATATAATCTGCATCTGCCTAAGAACTGGGCAAATTGAGACTCTCTCATATAGGTATCCTCATAAGCTGACATATAATACAAGTGTTGGGCTATATTGTATTCTTGGAACAGCCTCATCACTGCATTCAATAGTTCAGCAGTACTCATAACCTTTAATTCTGACCTGTAACCATCTGTTGATACACACATGTTACAGCAGACTAAGTTCTTGAAACCTATGAATACCTTGAACTTCTCTGCACCCTTCTTGCTGTAGAGGTTCTCATGGTTATAAGCCCTAACTCCACCTATGGTTAAATTCAGTCTGTTACCTGCAATATCCTCATATATGGTAGGTATCTCAAAACAGAACATCATTCTCTCAAAGTAAATGGTTTTATCTGATTCCAGTAGTTGATTCACTGGTTTATGAATAGCTTCCGGTATTCTGCCTTTGATAACATGGCTTACCCTGATGGCAGGTTCTTCTATTCTCTCATTGGAGAACACCTTATTAGCTGCATCCCATACAGTTTCAATGAAACTGGAGTGTGATATAGTAACCTCATTATCTTTAGAGAACACAGGTGTAATACATTCTTCCTTGAGGTACTGCATAGTGACTTCCTTTGTATTAGCTTCAATAAAAGGTAACTTATTGCCTTCTCTGGTGCTTATTGGTTCAGCTTCTACAGGATTTGTTGATACAATGCCTGTGTTAATGATTTCTATTGGCTCAACTGTTTGAATATAAGGGTTATCCGCCTTATTTCTATTAGGGTATATCAGATTAGCTCTGACTGGCTGCAACTGCATTGTTTCCATATCTAATGTAATTAGGGGTATAGTTAATAGTTGGTTGATTCTTTTGTACCTGAAGTGCTGCTTTCTTCTGCATGAAGTCTGATGTTAACTGTTGATACCATTCAGGATATTGATGGTAAATAGCAGTCAGTTCTTCAATGGTCTTACTGCTGTTAATCTTACTCCTTATCATCTCCAGATTGACACCATCATTACACCAATCTAATATGATCTGTCCTGTAGCAGGTGTAATGGTAAAGTCTGGCTTACCTATGAACAGGTTTGTCCTGTCTTTAGATGCAATAGTCTGGTGCTTCATGTTGATGTCAAAGACTATGGTAAACTCATAATCTATGCCATCCCTCATGACTGCTTTTAGTCCTACTTTCTCTGGTATCATCTTGCCATTCTTCTCACTTAGAACATAGTCCTGTTTGCATCTCATAGTGCATATTACATGGCTTCCAGACTGCAATACTTTCTGCATAAAAGCATTGATTCTGGGTGTCACCTTCTGCCAATTAGTGAAGCTGTTACCTTGTAATCCTGCATGGTACTCAAGCAAGGTATCCCAACACTGTGAGATGCTGTCAATGATGATAACTTCCATGCCTGCACCTTCACATATTTCAATAGCTTGTATATAAGTTTCAGGTGTAAAGTTATCACTTAGACTTAATACATTATAAGCACCTAAGTGAGCATAAAGGTCTGCACTTCCATGTTCACTGTCAATGATGGCTATCTTAGTCCAGTCATTGCATAAACCATAAGCTAAAAGTAATGCTGAATAGGTCTTACCTGAACCTGCACAGCCTTGTAGAGCAAGCTTAATCTTAGCCTGCTTCTTGGATGAAACTCTTAAGTTCAACATATCTGAATAGGGTTAATTGTTATACACAGTCTATAAAGAAAAAAGGAAGCAAGTCCTAATAAACTTGCCTCCTTGAGGTCAACATTGACACCCATCATAGAGTTGCCAATGTCATAGCTCCACCTTCACCTCTCTGATGCAGCATATAAAACATGTCACCTGTATCAGGTGAACATACTTGAGAGATAACAGGATTGGTAACCTCTCCATTGATGAACTTGTCACTAACTGCACCTGTTTCACAGCCATAAACAAAGAAGCACTTACCTGTATGAGGATTCTGCTTAATCTCAATCTTGTTTACACCCTTTTGAGCCTTGAACTCATTTACTGTCACTGTCTCTAAGAACTTTAACTTTTCCATAATTGTTTTTTTATTATTGTTGCAGAGGGGGATATCCCACTCTTAAGGTAAGGGGAGGGAGACTTTGTGACTTAGAGTGCACTTGTAGGTATCAAGTTTACAGAAATTGAAAATAAAAATTAAAAATATCAGGGAGACAGTATATCAGATGACAGTAGGGAGTGCTATATATTAGTTATGTACAGATATAGAAAGCCCCTGTCTTCTGGTGGGAAAACAGGGGAATAAGTATACTCTTTGTCTTATGCTTAGAGTCTTAGTTAGTATAAGTATTGAGGATGTCCAACTTGGCTTAAGTTCCATTGCTCTTCCTTGAGAGTTGGGGGTATCCCTATTGCATTGGTTAACTCCTCTTGCATGATACCTTTCACCCATTCAACATGTTCAGTTGTTGTAGCAATGGAGTCATGGATAGTAAATACAGGAACTTGATGATTGCTTTCTTTCCATATCCTTTTACAGCATCTGTGGAGAATGATTTCACTCTCTATTGATTGCAATAGGCAGGCTAAGGCAGCATGATTGTCCCTTTTGGCTAATGCTATTAGTGAATATATTTCGGGGTAAGTATTGTCAAATAATCTTTTAAGGGTTGCTCCTTGTTGATGGTAGTATCTATTCTTTGAGAAGAATACTATTAACATCATGGTTTTGACATTCTTCTTGTCTAATGTGGTATTTCTCCTGCTATTAATCAGACTCATAATATGGTCATATACTCTACCTTCAGAGGCTATTTGTTTATACTCTTGGAGTGCTTCTGCTGTCAATGAACTTACATAATCTCTAATCTCTACAAAGTGTTCTTGAGAGAATAAGGACTGGATATTAGTTGGAAGTGTTCCTATGTTCAAAGTGGTATTAGAGTCTTTCTCCCAGAATATAGGATTGAACAATAGACACAGTAGATAAGGTTGACTATTAGCTATATCAATTCCTACTAAAGGTTGTTCATCATACAAGAGGAAGTGCCTGTAGTCCTTCTGTATATTGGTGATAACTGAATGTAACCTGTGGACATTGCTGTCAATCTTAGCTTTGTAATCATAGCAAGCTATAGATTCAATATTATGTATTGCAGCATTATACTGACTTCTAGGATACTTTTTGCAAAAGGTATTTCTACTCCTACACCATTTATCTCTGTTGGAGTCCCATGACTCATATCCCCCATTGAACTTCTCTGTCATCATTTGATAAGCATATTGTCTGGCTAAGTCTGCATTGATTGTTAATTGCTTTTGCTCATACCAATGTGATAAATAAGGATACTCCAGTAGATGATTAAATGTAAACTTTCCTAAGGACTCATTGAATACTTCTTGAGGAACAGCTTCTATTTGAACTGTTTGCTCTCTAACTGACTGATATACATACTTGACCAGAGGAACACTATCATAAGCAGGAGCAAACTTGTAACCTTTAGACTTCTCATCCTTGATATATTGGTTATCAGTGATTAGTATTCCTGTCTTTATAAGGTAATCAAGATAGCTTAGATAGTCTTTGAAGAAGTGCCTAAGGTACTTTGCATTAATTGATACATAACCTTCTTCATCTATGGAATCCTTCTTGATAGAAGGAATAGAGCTAATTAATCCCATGATATAAATCAACCTCTCTATGTCAAAGTAAGCACCTAGTGTACCAGTGGTGGTAACAGTTTTAATATGTCCGTGGTCATTAACAAACTTGTAGTCAGTAAGAGGATATTGCTCTAAATGTGCATTTAGGTCTAGGTTCTCTGGTATGAGAGCAAAGTAACCACTATGTTTAATGTTAATAGGCAAAGCTGAACCTATTCTCTTACCAGAAGGTTGAGAAGCAATTACCCTAAGCAACTCTTGCTTAAATCCTTCCCAAACTATTTCAAACTCATTCCAATTTAAATTACTCATACTTATATCCATTATGATGGGAAATTTATAAAACAAATAACTTTAACAAATTATTTTCCTTAGTAGCTATCCTGCCAGTATGTTCTTTAAAACCTCTTGGATTCTCTTCTCTGATGGTGTACTTATTCCTAGATGTCCTGTCAGTGGCATATATGCTTCTCAATAGGGCTACATATTTTCTAGGTTTCAGTATCTTGTGTAGATGATACTGAACTATAGGAGCTAATATCTCTTGTATCTCACTTGCTGAATAGCTCTTATTTAAGGTGAGACTTCTTCTTATAGCAACTTTGAAAGGATGCTCTTCATCTAGTGCCCAGTACATGACTGTATTATTGAGGTTCTTGAAGACTACACTGTTACTTGTCCTACTTTCCCATAGTTGATGTAGTAGACTATCAAGGTCAACATACCTATATAGCTTGATGAATCTCTCTAAGAATATCTTAGTTTTACTTCTGCAATGTCTAGTATATGAGTACAAGGTATTATCATTCAACTGTCCTGTGGTTGATAATGTTTTGATGTATTTTATGGCATCTTGGATATTGCTGTCTGTTAGTTTGTTCTGTGCATCCTTATTAGCCTTTTCTATGCTACTTTGCTCTGGGGATACATCATACTTCAGGGATTTGTAGCTAATGATTTTAACCTGTTTACTTAGTACTTCTTTCAGTGTTTCAGGCATGAAGTATGAGGCATATAACTCGGTTCTTTCAATGATGTAGTCTATGTTGAGGTAGGCAGGTACATCCTTTCCATATATATCCTTTCTAGTCAAGTTAATTAACTCATTTCCCGCAATTCTTTCTTGTGCTTTCTCTCTTATGGCTTCTTTGACCATTGCAAACAGATCAGTTAGGGTATGGTCACCTTGCATGATATTATCTGCTGATTCTATTACTTTGAGCACCTTCTTAGCTTTATTTAAGAGGGTGACTGTATAGCTATCCATACTTTCCATTACTGATACATATCCTAAGGTATTATATATGATAGTTTCACTAAGTATCCCATTGACCTTTCTGCATCTACCATGTATTTGTGTCATCCTATCTAAGGTTAACATTGAGTGGCTTCTTCTTACATCTGATACAGTGATTAGATGGTAACTATCCTCTATATCTATACCAGTGAAGTAGCAACAGGTGGCAAAGTTAATCCTAGCAGGTAAGGTATCATTGTCTCCTAATTTGGGTGCAAAGTATTCTCCTGCTTCCTTTATGGATGCCTCACTACATAGGATAGCACATTCCTTTCTGGTTTCTTCATCTAGTGATGCTATAATATTCCTTATCTGGAGTATGGAGTTATAGGCAATGAATATCTTCTCTGTAGGATGAGAGATAACCTTTTCTATGACAGCCTGTGTGATATTGTCTGTATGTAGTAAGTCTATATTTCTATGGGTATTGTATTGCCATGTTATAGGAAATCTACATTCAGTCTTTAAGTGTGGATTGCTGAACTCCTTCATAGTAGCTGTTACCATACATCTGTTCTTTGATGGGAACATAAGGTAGTAGTCAATCACATTCTCCAATTGAGGTCTAAAGTTGTTGTCAGTCTGGAGAACATCAACCTCATCAATCATAAGGAAGTAGTCCTTGTAGTTTTTTCCTATGATACCTAATAGTCTACCTAGACTGTCTGCAACTACTAGAAGTTTCTTGTATCCATCTTTAGCCAAGTATTCCTCAATCTGCTGATTAGTGACCTTTTCACCTTTAATCTCACTACCTACATATAATGTATTAGGATGCTTTGAGTGTTTGCCATAAGCCAGAGCCTTAGTAGGAAAGACTATGATTGAGTTTCTCTTTGAGTTTATCTCAAGTGTAGTAGCTCCAATACCTGGTATCTTCTTGTCTACAATACCATGAGGCATCTTATCTATGAAGTCAGCCAGATTCCAGAAGGAGTCACTGACTTCTTCTCTTATTACTTCTGGTGCTCTGCCAAATAGTAAGTTATCCAAACTAGTTATTACTGTGTCTTGAGGTATGGTTTTAATGCCTGCTCCTTCTCCAATATATTCTACAGGTGCATCATGTAAGTCACCATAGGTATTAGGTACTACTTCTGCTTGTTCTTTTGCCAGTTCATCTTCTTTGCTCATATCTCACTTAGTTTGTAGTTAGTATATAGATTGTAAGTGAACAAATATACTAAAGAGCCTCCATAATTCAATCAATTACAGAGGTTCTTTTGTGTTAAACTTATTTCACTTCTGGACAAGATAACTCACTATGGTTACTAAATACATATTCAATCACCTTTCTGTTAGCTTCATTCTCTATCTTAAAGTCCCTTTCAATGTAGATGTCAGTGACCTTCATAGTCTCATCAATATGATTCAATGCAGCATGAACAGTGTACTTATCAATACCTACCTTGTTAACAGCTAATGTAGCCCATGAGTGCCTTGCAGCATAGTACTCCAAATCATCAATTTTGAGTATCTTGCCAATCTGCTTTAGCCCAAGATTGATGGCTCTGTTGAAGTTCTTGAAAGTAGAATAGAGATGATAGAAGCAGAACACCTTCTTCTGGGTGTAATCTTCATATTTCTTCATTAGAGGTAACAGGATAGGAAGAACATCTACTTTCATCTTAGCCTTGTCAAGTCTCCTGTCTGTAGTCTTAGTCCTGTAATAAGTAATTGAACCACCTTCCATTTCAGTACAGTTGTACAAGTCAGCAGAGTTTATCCCTATTAGGCAGAAGGAGAGAATGAAACAATCCTTGGCTAAGTTAAAAGGACACAACCTTTCCCTACCATTGGTATTGATGATATAAGGCAGTTCCCATATCTTCTTGATTAACTCTACTGATAATGCTCTCTTCCTAGTTGCTTCTTGCTTTGGTATATCCAAATTCTCAAAAGGTGAATTAGGTATTCTAATGACATTCCTGTCATAGTCATTATACTTCTTCTTGGCTTCATTGAATAGATGCCTGATACTCCCCATATATAAAGATACCATTCTATTGGAAGGTATTCTCTTGCCTTTCCTCTGGAGTTCTGCCACCTGTTTAGCCCTTTTCTTGTGAAGGTATTCCATGAACTCCATCATTAACAACTTGGTAACTTGGTTGGTATTCAGTTTATCCTTTCCTAAGAAGGCAATGAAGGTATTAAGGGTAGTTTGATAATTCCTCTTACCTTTGACCTCTGTAGTTGTTAACCAGTCTTTGCAGAACTGGATAAAGTCAATAGGAGTATTTTTTTCCTTCTCTTTCTGGATATAATCAAGTACATCACTTAAGGTTAAATTGGAAGCCTCTAATGGAAGCCCCATGCATAACTCTTCATAGTATCTGACCAATTTGTCAGCTTCCTTGATGTACTTTGGATTCTTTAACTTGAAGTCCTTAGTCAGGTCTTCTGTTCTTACAAAGATATGAGTAGCCAACCTCTTAACCTCTCTGTTATAGGTTACTCTAATCTTCACATTGAAAGTTCCACCAACTTTCATCTCATTCTTTCTGATTTCTGCCTTGAATGTCAGCATGTTAGGTATTGTATTTTTCCACCAACAATTAGCCAACAATTGGACTTTAACAGGTTATTTTATACCAGATTTAGCACCTGAATGATACCCCACTACCAAAGAAAAAGTCCTCATAAGTTTCTAACTTACAAGGACTTACCTAAGGGTGGAAGACCGGACTCGAACCGGCGACATTCAGAACCACAATCTGACGCTCTAACCAACTGAACTACATCCACCATGTCTGCGTTTCTCTAACGCGGTGCAAAGATAGATATTATCTT
>CALEBD010000155.1 GCA_937944945.1 uncultured Clostridium sp.
CATCAATAACGCACAACATCCCGTTACATGAGGAGTTGCCATACTAGTTCCTGTAAGCGCCCCTGTCGTTCCACCAACTAAATAAGAAACTATATTTTCACCAGGTGCTAATAAATCTGGCTTAAAAATACCTTGCATTGTATCTCCTCTTCCAGAAAATGCTGATACTACATCTGTTCTAGAATTATAACTTCCAACTGTTATAACTCTACTTGCCGTTCCTGGCACTGTTACTGTTAAAATATTACTTGGAGATAAAAATCTGGTATCTGGATTTAAACCTTCTGATGTAGGCAAATATAAATCTATTATTCCATCTACGATATTTATTGGTGAAAATTGAATCTTCCAGATTCCAGGTGTGATTTGATTATCAGAACTAAGTCTAATTGTTATTCTTCTTTGAAGTGAATAAGGCATTATTTCATAAAATCTACCTAAAATTGTTGTTCCCCTTATATTATTGGAAATTTCATTATTATTAGCTGAAAGTTCTTGAGTTCTATTATTTGATGAATCTATTAAAGTTATTGTAAATTGATCTACAAAATTAGGCCAAATATTTATATTAAGTACTGTTTCTGATTGACCAACGACAAATTCAACTATCTGCTCATTAGAATTTTTAATATCCACTCTTTTATGTCCACCCTTATTTCCATTATTGCCGGCCGCAACTACCATATTATTTTTCCAATATAAGCACATATCATCTATGTATTGTTCAAATAATGATAATCCTGTATGGGAACCTTCATTTGTTCCATAACTCATATTAATAGCTATTGGTTTACCTAGTTCTAAAGCTTTTTCCAATATAAATTTAATTGCTCTCATAAATTCAGTACTTCTTGAGTAAATATCTGTTTGTCTATTGCCAACTCTAACAATTATAAATTCAGCATTGTTAGCAATTTGTGCACATATAGAACCTACATGTGTCCCATGCATTGCAGTTATTGATACAGGAATATCTTTATTTCCATTTATAGCTTCATTTATATCAGAGTTTGTATATAAAGTTCCTTCTTTAAAACCCTCTGGCGGATTATTTCCAATAGATTGATCCCAATAAAAAAGTATTTTGGAATTTCCCAAGACATCTCTAAATACTGGTAGTGTATAATCTATTCCAGAATCTATAAGACCAATCAAAGTGCCTCTTCCGCTTAAACCTGTTCTATTTTTAAAAGATGTTATTCCAGATGTTGAAAAACTCTGTTCATCTTGTGTTTCAAGTATAAATGGCCTTTCTATATATTCTATCTCTGTATAATCTAAAAGTTGATCAAATAAATTTGGATCAGTTGATATTATAATGGCAAAATTGTCGTTTAATATTTCAACACTTATATTAAGTTCATTTTCTAATCTCAAAATATCTCCATTGTATTTTGCAATTATCTCATATTCTATCTCAATCACCTCCAATCTAGAATTATTTATTATCTTCTATTTTTTTACCTAATCTAGACATCATATTCTTAGAATAATTAGAAATATTCTTAGGTATGCATTCATAAGTAGCTAGCATACTGTATATCTCTAAAGCTCTTTTATAATCTTTTTTGCCAGTATATGCTTTATATGCCTCTTCTGCAAGCATTACACTTATTTCATTAATTCTCTCTGCTCTCTTTTTCACAAAACTACCCCTATCTAATCTTTTTGTTAATATTATTCGAAAAAAAAGCAGATTATACCTAATCTAGGTAATAATCTGTTTTGTTGTTTATATATTAAATATTTAAAATTTAATGTAAATCTGAAAAAGCTACTCTTATATTTTGTATTCTTTCATCTTTTGTCAATTCATATTCATCTTGCGTTTCGTCTTTACTTGTTAATATATTTGCTATTTTTACGGTAAATTCACTCCCTTGTCCTAGTTTACTTTTTACAGATACAGAGCCATTGTGTAATTTGGCAAAAGTCTTTACTAAAGAAAGTCCAACTCCTGTGCCTTGTTTGACAATGCTTCTCTTATCATTGACTCTTTCAAATATTTTGAATATTCTCTTTGCATTTTCTTTAGATATTCCTATGCCATTATCCTTAACCTTTATATATACAAAGTCTTTATCATGACTTAATGAAACAAGTACTATACCATCTTTTTTCTTTCTAAATTTTAGAGAGTTAGAAATAAGATTTAGTACTATTTTTTCAATCTTTTCCGAATCAAATCCCACCACTAATTCTTCAATATCTGTGTCAAATATAATATTCATCTCATTTATATTTACAAAATCTCTTACAGACTCACATATATCCTCTACAAAATAAACAATGTCCTGGTTAGTAGGATTAAATGTTTCATATCCTAATTCTATTTTTGATTTTGATGATAAATCATTTACTATCTTCATAATTCTAAATGAATTTCTTTTAACTAATTCTACATGCTGTAAAATATCTTTTGGATATATATTTTTCTCAGCTTTCTTTTCTATAAGTTGCATAGTAGCCAATATCATATTTAAAGGATTTTTTATTTCATGTGATATAAAACACATAACTTCTCCCTTATCCCAATTATAATAATTCCTTATATTTGTTATGTCAGTTGATGACTTTTCATTTATATTTTTAGAGTTACACTCTATCTTACAAAACCAAACACTAAATTTACATTCATCTATTTTTTCTATTTGTAAATTATAGAAGTTTTGCTCTATTTTTATTTGTCTAGAGTTAGAATTTACTATACAGTCAGTTATAATCTCTTCTATAATGTAAGAAGCTGATTCTGTTATAACTGATTTATATGCTACATTTGATTCCGTTATAATCGCATGATTATTTTGTAATTCAACTATTACCAATGGTGTCGGACTTTTTAATAATATATTTTTATAATTACACACAACCTAAATCC
>CALEBD010000156.1 GCA_937944945.1 uncultured Clostridium sp.
CCTATATAAGATATAAAATAATTTTCATATCCTTTAGCTGATGTATAGTTACCCCTGTCTGATTGGCTGGAGAATATTTTACTAAATATATTTGATTTATTACCTAACTCCATTTTATCCTCCTTATAATCTGCCATTTATTATTTTAGCTACTTCATTTTAATAAAAAACAAAGTAGCTAAAACTTATTATGCCTCTACTTTTGGCATATTTTCATCATATTTATTTTCTTTTTTAAATAATCTAAATATAAATTTAACTACTTCATCTACTATTATAACACTAAATGATAAAGCTATTACTTTTATCCATTCCATAGGACTTAGAGGAACTGCATTGAAGAAATCTCTAAACACTTGTGTAAAGAAGATTTGTGCTATTCCTGTAATTGCTATTATTTGTAGTGCTAATTTATTTTTAGTTAAATTAGGTATTATACTGTCGAAGTTAAATTCTCTACAGTTAAATGCATTGAATAATGCACTAAATGCAAATATACCAAACATTACTGTTTCACCTTTTGCTTCTGAAACATTTAGTATGTTAAGTGAAGATTGTAACATAAGTATTAATGTTATAAATAAAGCATTACCTACAATTGTGAATATCATAGATTTTGTGATTATACTTGCATTTCTATTTACTGGTTTTCTATCAAGTACATGTTTTCTAACTGGTTCAAGACCTAAAGCAAGAGCTGGTGGTCCATCCATTATTATATTAACCCATAAAAGTTGGATTGTTGTAAAAGGCATTTCTTGGCCTACTACTTGTGAAATTATAGCAACTAAGAATGCTATTATATTAACTGTAAGCTGGAATTGAACAAATCTTTGGAAGTTGTCGTAAATTCCTCTACCCCATTTAATACCGCTTACTATTGTTGAGAATGAATCATCTGTAAGTATTATATCTGCTGCATTTTTAGAAACTTCTGTTCCTGATATACCCATAGCTATACCTACATCAGCTTTTGATAATGCAGGAGCGTCATTTATACCATCACCTGTTACAGCTACTACTTCACCATCTGCTTGTAGAGCTTGAACTATTCTCATTTTACTGTCTGGTTTACTTCTCGCAACTATAGATATAGTTTTGATTTCTTCTTTTAGTTCTTCATCAGTTAAAGTATCTATATATGATGCTTCTACAGCTCTCATATTATTTTTAAGAAGGCCTAAATCTTCTCCTATTGCTCTAGCTGTATTTATATTGTCACCTGTAAGCATTTTTACAGCAACACCTGCATGATTTGCAGTTTCTACAGCTTCTTTAACATCTGGTCTAAGTGGATCTCTTATTCCTACAAAGCCTCCAAATACTAAACTTTCTTCACATTTTTCTATACTTATTTCGTCTTCTTCAAGAGCTAGGGCTGCTTCTTGCGACTCATTATAAAGAGGCATTTCTTTATATGCAAATCCTAAAGCTCTCATAGATTTTTCTTGTAATTTTGCTATTTCAGAAAGTATTTTTTCTTTTCTTTCTTTAGTAAGTTCTTTTATACCGTCTGGCTCTTGTACATATTTACAAAGTTCAAGAACTATTTCTGGAGCTCCCTTTGTAAGTAATACATATTTATTTTCTTCACTTATTATAGTAGACATTCTTTTTAAATTAGATGAGAATTGATTTTGGGCTACTACTACAGCTTCTTTTCTCATTTTTCTATAATCAGTGTCTTTATTTCTAAGAAGTAGAGCACATTCTGTCGCACTACCTAAATATTTAGTTTCATCTTCTGTTATTTCTATATCTGCTGTAGAGTTTACTGTACAGTTTTCTAAGAAGTAACTGTTTGATTCTATTTTGTCTTGTATATATCTACCGTCTATATATGCAACTTCTACAGTCATTCTATTTTGAGTTAATGTCCCAGTTTTATCTGAACATATAACTGAAACTGAACCTATAGTCTCGCATGCTTCTTTTTTAGTTACTAAGGCATTTATTTTAGCCATTTTTTGCATTGTTATTGCTAAAGTCATATTTATCATAGTTGGAAGTCCCTCAGGAACTGCTGCAACTATTAACGCTACACAAACTGTAAATGCAGTTTTTATTCCGTCTATTGAATCTAAAAATGCAAATACATTTGATGTATCTACTTTAAGTCCATTTAACACCATTTTTGCTACCATAAATATAAATAGTAAGCCTGCTATTGCACTTGAAATTTTAGCTATCATTGTACCTAAATTTCCAAGTTTTATTTGAAGTGGTGTCTCTTCTTCATCATTTGATAGATGTCTTGCTATATCTCCCATTTGAGTATTATCTCCTATAGAAGTTACAACCATCATACCTGTACCATAAGCTACTAGTGTTCCACCAAATACCATATTTATTTGTTTAGCTGGTATTGGCTCAAGTTCTTTTATACCATCTTTAGTTTCTACTTTTTCCATATTGATGATAGCATCGCATTTTTTAGATACATCGTCAGACTCACCTGTCAACATATCTTCTCTTACTTTTAAGTTTATACTTTTTATAAGTCTACCATCTGCTGGAATCATATCTCCTGTTTCTATAAATACTATATCTCCAGGAACTAATTCTGATTTTGAAACTTGTTCTACTTCACCATCTCTAAGCACCTTAACTTCTATATTTTCAGTTAATTTTGATAGTGCTTCTGCTGCCTTTTTAGAACGACCTTCTGTTATCATTCCTATCGCTATACCTATTGCAATGGCACAAACTATACCTATTGCATCGTGGAACTCTCCAATAACAGCACTTATTATAGCTGCTATTATAAGTATTACTATCATAGGTTCTGATAGTGCATCTTTTAAATCATCCCAAAAACTACCTTCTTCGATTGGTGTAAATTCATTTAGGCCGTATTTTTCTCTTCTCGATTTTACATCTTCAGTAGAAAGACCTCTGTCTCTATTTACACCGAGCTCTTTTAGTACATTTTCTTTACTTTCACTATAAAATTTCATTTTTACACTCCGTATGCTTTTCTTTCAAGATTTCTTTTCATGTCGTTTAAGCCTGTGTCATTTGTCCCTTCACCTATTGCAGAGAACTTCCAAGTGTTATCATGTCTATATATAAGACCTACTATTAATGCAGTCTTTCCATTGTAGTCGTCAGATAAGTTGTATCTAGCAATTTCTGAATTGTTTTTTGCATCATTCATTCTTATATATGCATTTTTAATCATGCCGAAGTTTTGATTTCTTCTGACACAGTCGTATATATTTACAACAAATAATAATTTACTAACTTGAGAAGGTATTTTATCTAAGTCGACTAAAATTACTTCGTCATCTCCTGCCCCTTCTCCAGTTAAGTTGTCTCCAGTATGTATTATAGAGTCATTTTTTGTTCTTAAGTTACCAAAGTAAATTAAGTCAACTGGTGTGCTATCTTCATTTAATAAAAATACAGAAGCATCACAATCTATATCAGCGTTTCCCGAACCAAATAAAGCTTTAAAAAAGCCCCCACCTTGTTCAACTGGATCCCATCCTAAGCCAACTCTTATTGCACTTAATCCTGGATTAGATTTTTTTAAATCGATTTTTTGTCCTTTTTTAAGATTTATCGCCATAGCTTTCCTCCATAGAATTTGTTTTATACGTTTAATCCGTATTGTTTACAAAGAGCTTCAAGTCCACCTTCGAACCCTGCGCCCACTGCTGAGAATTTCCACTCTCCATTATTTTTATATATTTCACATACAACTACTGCAGTTTCTATTGAGAAATCTTCCCCTAAATCATATCTAAGCAATTCTTCATCATTGTCTGAATTTAGAAGTCTTACATAAGAATTATTTACTTGTCCAAAGTTTTGTCTTCTTTCTTTAGCTTCATATATAGTAACTGTTACAGCTATTTTTTCTATTGTGTTTGGCATCTTTGAGAAATCTACTAGTATTTCTTCGTCATCTCCATCGCCATCACCAGTTCTGTTATCACCTAGATGTTCTACAGCTCCTGATGGATGTTTTAAGTTGTTGTAGAATATAAAATCTTCGTCATTTTCTACTCTTCCACTTTTACCTACCATAAATAAACTTACATCAAGGTCAAAGTCTTCTCCTCCATCAAACACATTAGTATCCCAACCTAATCCTAATTTAATATGTTTAAGTCCTGGATTGCCTTTAGTTAAATTGATTTTTTGTCCTTTTTTTAATTGAATTGCCATAATTCTCCCCCCAAAAAACTATTTTTATACGTTAACTCCAAAATTTTTACAAAGAGCTTCAAGTCCACCTTCAAATCCTGAACCTAATGCATTGAATTTCCACTCTCCATTATGTCTATATATTTCACATACAACTACTGCAGTTTCTATAGAAAAATCTTCGCCTAATTCATATTTTAGAAGTTCT
>CALEBD010000157.1 GCA_937944945.1 uncultured Clostridium sp.
TGAAAATGATATAGAAATTTTGGGAATAGCAAAAGATGGAGTAGAAGCTTTAGAATTAGTTAAGGCAAAACAGCCAGATTTATTAGTATTAGACGTAATAATGCCACATTTAGACGGATTAGGCGTTATAGAAAAACTAAATACTATGAATTTAGATAAAATGCCAAAAATAATAGTACTATCAGCAGTAGGACAAGACAAAATAACACAAACAGCTATTAACTTAGGTGCTGATTATTACATAGTAAAACCATTTGACTTTGTGGTATTTATAAACAGAATAAGAGAATTAGTTTTAAATAAACCTGTAGTATCTCAAGCTAAAGCATCTAAAGCTGTTACTGAACTGCAAATGAGCAGAACAAATGAATATCAACAACCGGGTGCAGGAAATATAGAAGCAGAAATAACTAACATAATACACGAAATAGGAGTACCAGCTCATATTAAAGGATATTTATATTTAAGAGAAGCTATAAAAATGGTTATAGACAATGTTGAATTATTAGGAGCTGTTACAAAAGAGTTATATCCAAGTATAGCTAAAGAATTTAACACAACTCCAAGTAGAGTTGAAAGAGCTATAAGACATGCTATAGAGGTTGCATGGAGTAGAGGAAAGGTTGATACTATAAATCAATTATTTGGATATACTGTACATACAACTAAAGGAAAACCTACAAATTCAGAATTTATAGCTATGATTGCAGATAAATTAAGATTAGAGCATAGTATAGTTAAGTAAGAAAAAAGCCTTCTAGATATATAGAAGGCTTTTTTAAGGCTTAATTTAATAAAAATAAATTAGATATTTTTACAAACTTTTAGAAACATAACGATTAGTTTTTTATACATTGTAAATAAATATTGAATATTTGACAATATTTGATAAAATTAATAGGGGAAAATACACATATAAAACTTACATATTCTTAAAATAATAGATATGTATATTTCAAAATGTAGTAATATGTTAAAATTTATATTAGAATAAGTGAAGTACAAAGTGTTGATAGACTATAACATATTTAATTTTGCAAGTATTAAATACAAATTTACTTGTTTTATTAGGTAGTTAACGGGCTCTTTCGCCAAAATATTTATTTTGAGTGAAAATAATGGTATAATATTTTAAGATTTAAAAATTTACGGAGGTTAATGAAATGAGAGTCGAAGCCCCAATTAAGGTAGACAGAAAGACAAAAAAGCTTGCAAAAAGACTTTCTGCTGGAGAAATTGCTGTTATAAATCATATAGACATAGATGAAGTCGCAGCAAACTCTTTAGTTGAACGTAAGATAAAACTTGTTATTAATGCAGCTCCTTCAATAAGTGGTAGATATCCTAATAAGGGACCAAAAATACTTATAGATAATAATATTCTGATTATAGATAATGTAGGAGAAAATGTATTTGAAGAATTAAAAGAAGGACAAGTTATAGAAGTAAACAACGGACAAATCTATAGAGATGGTCAATTTATAGGCTCAGGCGAAGTTATGGACAAATCTGTTGTTGAAAAAAGAACACAAATTGCATATGAAAATATGTCGGTAGAATTAGATAGATTTATAGATAATACTATAGAATATGCAAAGCGTGAGAAAGGATTTATATTAGGAGAAACTGAAATTCCTAAAATGACTACAAACTACAAAGATAGACATGTTTTAGTAGTTGTAAGAGGACAAGACTATAAAGAAGATTTAGCTACAATTAAATCATATATAGAAGAAATGAAGCCTATACTTGTAGGGGTTGATGGTGGTGCAGATGCACTTCTTGAATGCGGATACAACCCAGATGTAATCGTAGGTGATATGGATAGTGTTACGGATGAAGCTCTAAAAAAAGCTAAAGAAATAGTAGTTCATGCATATGTAGACGGTAGAGCACCAGGACTAAAAAGAGTACAAAACTTAGGTTTAGATGCTGTAGTTTTCCCAGCGCCGGGAACAAGTGAGGATATTGCTATGCTTACTGCATATGAATATGGTGCAGAATTAATCGTAGCATTAGGATCACATTCTAATATGATAGACTTCTTAGAAAAAGGAAGAAAAGGAATGGCTTCTACATTCTTAGTTAGATTAAAAATAGGAGCAAAACTTATAGATGCAAAAGGAGTCAATTTACTTTATAAGAGTAAACTAAAAATGAAATATATATGGGCCTTAGTAATAACAGCTATATTCCCTGTTATAATAATTGCTTATTTATCTCCAACTGTACAACAACTTATTAAATTACTACAATTAAAAATGAAACTAAACATGTAAAATAGGAGGACTAAATATGAATATAAATATGAAATACTACATCGTAACTATAGGCTCTATATTTTTAGCATTAGGTATAGGAATTATAGTAGGTTTCAATTTAAATTACGACCAAGAATTAAGTAAACAACAAAGTGAGGTTTTATCAGAATTTGAAGATAGATTTGACTCTTTAAATCAAGAAAAAGCAGATTTAAATACTCAAATTGAAGATTTAACTAAAGAACAAGAAAAATTAACATCTTATATATCGCAAAATTATAATCTTTTAATTACAAATGCATTAACAGATAGAAATACTGGAATAATAATTACTAATGAGAAAAATGATTATAGTGAAGAAATAGAAAACTTAATAAAAGATGCAGATGGTCATTTAGCATTTAATATAGTAGTAAGAGATACTATAGAAGATGAAAAAAAATTAAAAACTTTATCAAATGATATAGATAAAGAAATAAAAACATCTCAAGATTGTATAAACTATATAATGGACTGTTTAAATGGTGATAATGCACAAAAAGATTTAGAAAAATTACAAGAATTAGAGTTGATAGAAATCAAATCTTTAAGCGATGATTATGCTTCATACGATTCTGCAATTTTAGTAGGAGAAAATGAAGACGAAAACATGCAAAAAACATTTGAAGTAAAAGAAAAAAATATTATATCTAAATTAAAATCAGAGAAAAAATATTTAGTAGCTGTTCAAAGAGAAGCTAGCAACTCAAAATTTTTAAAATTATGCTCAGATTCAAAAATATCAACTATAGATAATATCGATTCTGAAATTGGAAAAATATCTTTAAGTATGTTAATAAAAGATGAAAGCATCGTAGGAAACTATGGAACAGGAGAAAATGTTACTGATTTAATGCCATTTTCAAAATAATAAAACTTACAAAAGTTATTAAGGAGATGTAAGATGAGCTATATAAGTATAATAATACCAGCTTATAACGAAGAAAATAAAATAAAAGATACTCTAGAAAGTATAAAAGATATTAAAGAAATAGACGAAATTATAGTAGTAGATGATGGCTCTAGTGATAAGACATCAGAAGTTGCAAAAAGTGTAGAAAGTCAAAAGATAAATGTAATAACACAAAGCAAAAATAGAGGTAAAGGATATGCTTTAAATAATGGTCTAAGAGAAGCCATGAAAAGAGCAGATATAATAGGATTTTTAGATGGAGACTTAGGAAATACTGCAAGTGAAGTTGAAAAACTAATAATACCTATTATAAACAATGAGTGCGATGTTACTATAGCTAAATTCCCTCCAGCTAAGAAAAAGGGAGGTCTAGGCTTTGTAAAAAATCTAGCGAAAAACTCTGTGTATGAAATGACAGGAGTTGAGCTTACTTCAACTTTATCAGGTCAAAGAATATTCAAAAAAGAAGTTCTTGAAATATTTGATGAAATACCATTTGGATATGGTGTAGAAGTAGGTATGACAATAGACATATTAAAACACAATTTCAAAATAAAAGAGATATTAGTAAATATGACTCACTCAGAGACAGGAAGAGACTTAAAAGGATTTATCCACAGAGGTAAACAATTTTATCACATTAAAAAAGTTGTAAGACAAAAGAAAAAAGAGTGGAGGTAGTTTTATGACACAATATATTTTTCATGCAATACTATTTGTGTTAGGTTTTTTAGGAACATATTTTATGATACCTCTTTTTACTTTACATTATTTATTTAGTAATTTACGGATGTTAGTTAACTCAAATGTAATTAGACCTAATTATAAAAATGAAATGATCCCTGTTGGAATGGGTATAGTATTTTTACCTATGATGATAATAAACAGTATAATATTAGGATATATAACTATGAATACAATATGGGCTGTAGGTAGTACAAGTTATTTAAATATGAATACAGTATGGCTTTTATGTTTAGCATTATATATATTCTCTATGGTATGTATGTTCTTTGCAGGTGCATTAGACGACTTAATTGGAAACAGAAGTGTAAGTGGATTAAAAGGTCACTTTAAAAGTTTATTAAAAGGTGAACTTACTACTGGTGGATTTAAAGCTTTATTTGGAGGATTTGTAGGATTAGTTGTTTCT
>CALEBD010000158.1 GCA_937944945.1 uncultured Clostridium sp.
ATAAAATGTCAGATGCAAATATTGTCTCTAAACATGAGTATAAAGGTAACTTATTTAATACATTATTAGCTTCAAAGTTAAAAAAATTATTAAAAGAACGTAAACCTGATTTAATTATTGGAACTCATCCATTCCCTATGATTGCTTTGAGTACACTTAAAAAGAAATATCCTTATCGAAATGCTTTTAATAGCTTCTTTGTTCCACCACTTATATCGGTTTTAACTGATTATACAGCACATTCAACATATATTCAGGATGAAATTGATTATTATATTGCTGGGGATGAATATGTAAAAGAAGTATTAATTTCTGAAGGTGTAGATGGTGACAAAATAAAACCATATGGTATCCCTGTTGAGAAGTCATTCTTAGAGCATAGAGAAAAGAGTGTTGTTCTTGAAGAACTTGGCCTAGCTCCAGATAAGTTTACTGTATTACTAATGGGTGGTAGCTTTGGTGCAGGAAATATAAAAGACACTTTAAAAGAATTATTAGAAATAGATAGGGACTTCCAAATAATTGTTATAACTGGTAGAAATGAAACTTTAAAAGAAAAACTAGAAAAATCATTAGAAAAATATACTATTGATAAAAATATTTCTATACTTGGATTTACTCAAGATATGAATGATATATTATCAGCTGTAGACATTATAGTTTCAAAACCAGGTGGACTAACTACAACTGAATGTCTATTAAAAGAATTACCTATGATAATTCCTTATTATATTCCTGGTCAAGAAGAAGAAAACATGGATTTCCTTTCAAATTGTGGAGCTGCATTAAGAACCTCTAAGAAATTTACTATTTCTGTATTATTAAAAGTTCTTATTGATAATCCTATGAGAATGGAATTATTAAAAAATAATATTAAATCTGTCAAAAAACAAAATACTGCTGAAGATATTGCCAATTTAGTATCAAATATACTTGGTTATTAATTTAGTTACATATAAATAATAAAGCCAACTCATAAGAGTTGGCTAATTTTATAATGCATAGACAATCATATTTTGATTTAATAAGGTTCATAAAAATCTTCTTCGTAATCATACTGGTAGTGTTTATAGTTGTTTCTAAATGCACTGTTTCTGTTATCTTTTACAGAGTGTATTTTTTTCTTACCAGTACTTTTTACTTTATCTCTTTTTTTAGATTCAATTTTTTTCTGTCTTTTTTCTTTATCGACAGCATGTTCCTCAAAATCTACAGTTGTTTTCATTTTACACCTCTATATTTCTCTTCTTCCTTCTAAGGCTTTAGATATAGTAACTTCATCTGCATATTCTAAATCCCCACCTATAGGTAGACCATGAGCTATTCTAGTAACTTTTATACCCATTGGTTTGATAAGTCTAGCTATATACATAGCTGTAGCTTCTCCTTCTATAGTTGGGTTTGTTGCCATGATTATTTCTTTTACATCTTGGTTTCCTAATCTTTGTATAAGTTCTTTTATATTTATCATATCTGGTCCTATACCATCCATTGGAGAAATTACTCCATTTAGTACATGGTAGTGTCCTTTGAACTCTCTTATCTTCTCCATAGCTGCTACATCTCTAGGGTCCTCTACAACACATATTACGCTTGAATCCCTATTTGGGTTAGAGCACATGCTGCATGGATCCTTATCAGTTATGTTACAACATATAGAGCAGTACTTGATTTCTCTTTTTGCATCTAAAATTGCTTTTGATAGTGATTCTACATCATTGTTATTCATGTTAATTACATGAAAGGCCAATCTTTGAGCCGTTTTCTTTCCTATTCCCGGAAGTTTTGAAAATTCTTCGATAAGCCTACTTATAGGCTCTGTATAATATTGCATTATTATCACCTACTAAAATAAACCTGGTATGTTCATTCCCCCAGTCATTTTACTCATTTGAGATGATTGAGCGTCGTCTACCTTTCTTAATGCTTCATTTACTGCACTTATAACTAAGTCTTGTAACATTTCTATATCGTCTGGATCTACTACTTCTGGTTTCATAGTTACATCTAAAACTTCTTTTTTACCATTAACTTTAACAGTAACAGCTCCTCCACCTACAGATACCTCAAACTCTTTAGCTTCTAATTCTTGTTGCATTTTTTGCATATTATCTTGCATTTTTTGAGCTTGTTTTAAAATTTGATTCATATTACCTGGCATCATTCCTCCGCCAAATCCTTTTTTAGCCATTTATTTATTCCTCCTTAAGAAATTTATCATTATTTTATAATATAATTTTTATCATTTATTTTAGCTTTTTTCAATACTATCTTTTACTTCTAATATATCTTCACTTACTATATCTTTTAATATTTGTTCACCTTTATCCTC
>CALEBD010000159.1 GCA_937944945.1 uncultured Clostridium sp.
GCTGAGGAAAATGGAGTAAAAATACTACCTGTAGACAGTGAACATTCGGCTATATTCCAATGTTTAAATGGAGAAAATAAAAAACAAGTAAGTAAACTTATATTAACAGCTTCTGGAGGTCCATTTAGAGGAAAGAAAAAAGAAGATTTACTACATGTTACAAAAAACGAAGCATTAAAACATCCTAATTGGAGCATGGGTCAAAAAATAAGCATAGATTCTTCTACTTTAATGAATAAAGGGCTTGAGGTAATCGAAGCAAAATGGTTATTTGATGTAGATCATAAGGATATAGATGTAGTTGTGCATCCACAAAGTATAATACATTCTATGGTTGAATATATAGATACATCTGTGATAGCTCAGTTATCTATGCCAGATATGAGACTTGCTATTGAATACGCGCTTACATACCCAGATAGAATACATAGTAATTTTGAAAGAATCGATTTCAAAAAACTAAGTACTCTTACATTTGAAGAACCAGATATGAATACATTCCCATGTTTAAAATTAGCATATGATGCTTTAAAAGAGGGAAAAACATATTTAACAGTATTAAATGCTTCTAATGAAGTGCTTGTTGAGAAGTTTCTAAAAGACCAAATTGGATTTTATGATATACCTTATTATATAGAAAAATCTTTAGATGCTCATAATAGTATATTAAATCCAAAGTTAGATGATATCTTAGAAGTTGATAGATGGACTAGAAGTTATATAAATGATTTACTAAAATAGGAAGGTGAATATATGACAATAGTAATTGCATTATTATTATTTGGGATAATCATCCTAATACATGAATTTGGACATTTTTTATTAGCAAAGAAAAATGGTGTAACTGTCCATGAGTTTTCAATCGGGATGGGACCTAAAATCTATAGTAAAGAAAAAAACGGAACTGAGTATTCACTTAGGGTTTTACCAATCGGTGGTTATGTAAGCATGGAAGGTGAAGAAGACGGTTTCGATAGATCTGAAGAAGATGAAGAAAATTCAGGTAAGACTTTAATAATAGACAACGAAGACATAGAAGATAAAGATGGACATTCTGATGAAGATACAGTAAATGAAGGTTCTTTTGCAGAAAAAACAATCTTACAAAGAGCAAGTATAATATTTGCAGGACCATTTTTTAACTTCTTAGGTTGTATAGGTTTTTTAGTAGCCTTATTTTTAATGATAGGTATTCCTACAACAAAAGTAGGGACATTAGTAGATAATGCTCCTGCCCAAGAAGTAGGAATAAAAGTAGGAGATGAAATCAAATCTGTAAATGGTCAAACTGTAAACTCATCTACAGATATAACAAATATAATATCATCTTCTAAAGGTGAAAAAATAAGTATAGTAGTAGAAAGAGACAATAAAGAAATTAAATTCGATATTAATCCTACATACAATAAAGATACTAAAACATATATAATCGGTATAACTTTTGATAGAACAAAAAATATAATTAAATCATTTACAACTGCCTTGACTACAACATGGGACATAACTGTTCAAATGGTTGAGTTCTTAGGACAATTAGTTACAGGTAGAGTTGCAGGAGGAATATCAAATTCTGTCGCTGGACCAGTTGGAGTAATAGGTATGGTTTCAGATGCAGCTAAAATGGGTATAACTAATTTATTATATCTAGGTGCAGTAATAAGTTTAAACTTAGGAATTATGAACTTAGTTCCATTCCCTGCCTTAGATGGTGGTAGACTACTTTTATTATTAATAGAAGCTTTAAGAGGTGGTAAAAAACTAGACCCAAGTAAAGAAGCTATGATAAATATAGTAGGTATGAGTGTACTGATGGCATTTATGCTATTTATAACATATAAAGATATTTTAAGATTATTCTAATTATATGTGATTACAATTATTCTAATCAAAATAGAAGGTGAACTATGAGTTACAAAAGAAAAATTACTAGAGAAGTCAGAGTTGGGGATGTGAAAATTGGAGGAAATAATCCAATTTCTGTTCAATCTATGACTAATACAGATACAAGAGATGTTGAAAAGACAGTAGCACAAATAAAAAGGCTTGAAGAAGCTGGATGCGATATAGTTAGGGTTGCTGTTGTAGATATGGATGCAGCAAAATGCATATCAAAAATAAAAGAGCAGGTAAATATACCTATAATTGCAGATATACATTTTGACTATAGATTAGCCCTAGAAGCTATTGAACAAGGTATAGATGGGATAAGAATAAACCCAGGAAATATCGGAAGCATAGAAAGAGTAAGAGCTGTAGTTGAAAAATGTAAGGAAAGAGATTTAAAAATAAGAATAGGTGTAAATGGAGGTTCACTTGAAAAAGAACTTCTTAAAAAATACGGCTCTCCAACACCAGAAGCATTAGTTGAAAGTGCTATGGGGCATATAAAAATACTTGAAGATTTAGATTTTCATAATATAGTTATATCATTAAAATCTTCAAACATATACACAGCTGTAGAAGCATATGAGCTTATGAGCCAAAAGGTGGACTATCCACTTCATATAGGTATAACAGAAGCTGGAGGAGTTAGAGCTGGAACAATTAAATCTTCAATAGGGATAGGTTCTCTACTTCTAAAAGGAATAGGGGATACTATGAGAATATCACTTACAGGAGACCCTGTAGAAGAAGTTAAAGTAGGAAAAGACATACTAAGAAGTTTAAATTTATTAAACGACA
>CALEBD010000160.1 GCA_937944945.1 uncultured Clostridium sp.
CCTATAAGCAATATATCGCCATCTGATGAAGTGCCCACACCAATAATTTTTCCGTTATAAGATTGCTTTGTCTGGTAAGTTATACCACTCTTACCTATTAAATCATCAATATTGGTACTTTGTGAGTATGAAAATGTCTCACTAGATAACGAAGCATTAACCTTCTCAAAATTAAATGCACAATTAGGCCAGATATTACCTTTAGTAATAAAAACTCGATTACCCTCATTATCAAACCACGTCCTATCCGCCATCACCGTGTAATCCGTTAATATCGGGAAACCGTAGCACACTGCGTACATCTTGCCGTCGTAGCAAAGCTGGTCGGGGTAGTCGGGGATTTGGGTGATGGTGATTTCACAATCATCTCCATTATTTTCGTTATATCTAAAACCTACAAGAAAATCATTAGTTTTAGTGGCAATAGATTTGGGGACTATTCCCGTTTCACCATTATTGATATAATATACTTTTTGAGCTCCATTTTCATCAGCATAGGAATACATTATCCTATTATCCTTACTATTCCCTTTAATAATAACTTTTATTTTCATGGAATTTAAGGATACATTAGAATTAGATACAATTACATTTCTATGACCCGCATTAATAGTTTTGAATTTAGCTTTTATGTAATCGTGACTATAATCAAATACAAAACTCGTTTTATTCCACGTATTAATAGAAAAATCCTCTTGATACACTCCCATCCCGCTATTCAGCTTACCCTTACCACCATACAAATAGGCGTGGTTGCCGTTGCCGCTAAGGTCTTTTAGAATAGAAGTAGGAAGCAAACTAATAACTACGTTAATATTGGAAAGAATCTTATAGATAGCAAATCCCATAAAGCGAGAGTTTTTGCTAAAGTCATATTTTCCATCTTTAGTTATAATAGCTTTATTACCGGTAATATCTCTAACGACTAAAGGAACATCTTCACTAACTCCGGTTACATATATTGAAATGTCACTATAAGGTTCTTCAACATCTTCGACAATATTTGTAGTATCAAAGCTTTCTGTTATAGTAATCTTATTAGGAGTTACGGCAGCAGTTCCTCTACTGTCTAAATATCTCCATGTAGTAAAGTCCTCTGCATAACTCTCTATTACATCGAAACTAGTCATACCCTGCTTCTTCGGGTCATAGATAGCCTTTACAGAAGAAGTAAACCAATCAGGATATACTGGAGCTGATTCACCTGGCATTAACCATTCACCTAATACCACAGCACCTTCATCAGTATACTAACTAATACGTATGTGCTTACCTGCAAAGATACTAAAGTCAACCTAATTATTATCCTTTACAGTAAGTATTATAGGAGTTAAAGTAGGATCATCTGTAAGAGTATTAATGATAAGCTACCCAGTAATATTAGCAGGCTCTATAAACGAATCTCCCTTCTCTATATGATACAAAGAAGGGAATACAAAGTATGCCTATGGATTTATAAATATAGGTTGATATAAACACGTTTTCATTCTATAGTAATTTGTATAGGTTCATTAATATCCTTATGCTCCTTAAGCATACTATATAACTCTTTAAAGGTATTAGTACTATTGATTACTTGTCCCTTTACTTTATTCTGTCCAACAAGTATACAACCATCTGTATCCTCTGGAGTATTACCTATATGGATTAACACACCTTCATAACCAGGAACTCCTACTAATCTAGGTAAGTAGCCTTTACAGAATGAGTACTGTTTGTAGTTACTAAACTTAGGAGACTGTACATCTAAAGTAATACTGTAAGTACCAGTAGGTATTGCTGTTACTCCTTTAATCTTAATACTCTTAATTTCATCTAGAGTCATTTTAGAATCTAATCCTCTATCTGTATCTTCAAGAGTATCACAGATATACATCAGATCATATCCTTCTCCAGATGCATATTGTTCATCTGAGTAAGTCTTACAGTATAGTTTACCTATAGTATACTTATCTCCTTTAAATATTCTTTTTAATACTAATTCCATATTATTCATTATTAGTTTTTCTACTACTCACTGACTAATCATCTAACATATTACCAACTAAGTCAGCAGCTAAGTTCATACCAAATGTTTTGGCATCATTATCTATCTCACTTACCTTAACGTTAATCTGAAGTAATAGTAAATATATTTGTTCTAACAGTTCCCTGTTTGTCATGTGTGCTAAGTACGGGTTCATATTACGATATAATGTGAATTAGTAACGTTGTATAGTTCTATTCACCTGAAGACTCGGATACAATAACTTGTCCAGCAGTATAACTATATCTATAGTTAAATAAGCCTGTAGATGCAATTGAACTATTGAAGTTAGCGCAATAGGATACATTAGCTGTGAAGTTACTACCTGCATAAACAGATAATGCAGTATAGGAATAGAATCCTTGCATTAGTACCTACTTAGGTTTAACAGTGAATCTAGAACTATTAATGGTAATAACCTTTTCTTCATCACTTGTATTGTTTATGTAGATAATCTCCCTATGACCATTGACGATCCTTAAGTCATACTGGGGGGGGTTGGTAGATTTGCATTAAACTCTGCCTTAGTAAGGCATTCATTAGTAGAATCTACACTTAAGCCCTCAGCACTAGCTTCTGCTTTTGTTACTAATTCGTTTGTTGATTCCATATTATCTATCTTTTATAATTATTATCTGAGTCAAGTAACTACTATCA
>CALEBD010000161.1 GCA_937944945.1 uncultured Clostridium sp.
ACAGTTTGTAAAGCATCAATAAGATTATATGGCATATTACTGTTGATAGCATCATCCCTAAGCATTTTAACGAACTTAGTTTTGTCCACATATAACTTACCGCCTTGTTCTTTAATACCTATTTGATTGAATAGTTTCTATTTACCTATATCAGATAGTCTATCTATAGCTTGAACATATTCGTCAATTAGTTTCTGTCCTTTAACTGTCTTACCTTGGAAATCATAATCACCTTCCTTCTCAACATTAGACATACAAATCTTAATAGGTTGTGTTGCAAAGGTAACTCTTTCCACATTATGAGGATCAGTCACTAACTGTTTACCTATGTATTTGAATTCCTGTTCATATACAGCAGACTCATTCAGATCTTGTAATTTCCAGTCTCCGTCATACATCTTCATACGTTGCATGTTACCAGACTTAGTAGCACTATTCATTTTAATCATGTCTACATCGTTGTCTTTCATGTAATCATACATTTGTTGTAAGTCACGATTTACAGCAGTACGTCTAAATATAGTAGCTAGAGACATCTTATCGTAGATAGGAATTCTATTACCATCAGAATTTATGTAACCAAAATGTACATATTTCAATGGTTGCATAACTATATTATGTAATTCAATTTCCTATTCTAAAGATAATTGTTCATCCGATTCTAACAAGTCAAATGCTCTTTGTTTATCTTCATTCCAGTCTCCATTCATTATAGATAATTTACGGAACATAGTAGGAGAAATCCAAACCTGAGCATCTGTTGGGTCTACATCATTATAACCAGATAATCTATTATCAGCATCTTTCTATGCTTTTTCGTATATCTCTTTATCAGTTAGACCAACAAAGTTCTATTTGTTTTCGTCTCTGAATCTGAAGTATAACTTAGTAAGAATACCAGGAGCTTCTTCTGTACCTACATACTTATCATACATAGCATCATGCATTACTTTAGATACTAATTTGTTAGTATTTAAAGATATAGTTCTGTATGTCTAATCATCTTGAGGTATGTTCATTATCTGTCTAGTAGAAGTAAGAGCAGAATAACGTTTTACACGGTCGTCTAAGTTTTTATAGTATGCAAGGTCTCCAGATACTAATTTTTCAAACTCTAAAGTAGATATTGCAGAATTAACAGCATAATCTGCAATAGCGCTAGCTATCATCTCTGATGTAGTCTTACCATTTTGTGGCTGTACTAAATCTGAATCTAGTAATATGTTTCCTCTGATTATATCACTTGCTATAGACTCTCCGTCATAATTAATATTTTGAGAATTAGGTTCTATAATTCTGTTATTAATAAATTGTTGAATAGTATCATTTATTCTCCAATTTAATGAATTCTTAACATAATTATATAACTTCTTATTGTTTGGATTCTTGAAGTACATTGTATATACTTTGTCAAGACCATACTTGTCTACTTCGCTTTGTAATTTTACAAAGTATCTAAATTTATATCCATTGCCATTCTCAAATACTATCTTATCACCCTTAGTATTGTAGTGATAATTCTCTACCAGGTATTTAAAACTATCAGCTTTACCTTGTTCGATAGCCTCTCTATTTATTCTAAGTATTTGCTGTCTTTGTTCAGCTGCACTTAGATTATTCCATTCTGCTAAAGATAAACCAACATCACTTAAGAATTTATCCCTTTGTTCGTACGCTTTCTGTATTACTTCATACTCATTAATAGCATATTTCATAAATACAGTAATAGTATCATCGTCTAATTGCAACTTCTTAGATTTATCCTTATTTACATTTACTGACTGACGTTTTAAACCTTCAATAAAGTAATATATACGCTTATTAGCTAGAGTAGGTAAAGGTAACTTATTATTTAATGTAGCATTAAATTTAAGCAAAATGTCTTCTACAGGGGCAATATCCAGGTATCCTCTACCAGTATCTGTTTCATTTTTAGATATAACTGATAATTGTGTTGATACTCTCAGAGCATCTCTCACATCCTTGCTGCTCTTAATTTGAGACAACCATACTGAACTATCACAATACTTGCAAGAAGACAATTCATTGATGTATGCTTCATCTTTTAACCAATCTTCAAACATTGATGTAATAGTATTGTGTTCTGAATAAGCATACACATTGTTACCATTAGGACCTATTACACTATCATCTTCTGATGTAGGATTAGCTTTAATATATTGTTCTGCTAAGAATTTTACAGACTTCTCATTACCAAGTATATTGAGTATTTTATCTGAATCTACTTTACCATTAGCAGCATTCATAATAGGACCTTCATTGGAGAACAGGTTTTGTATACCATATTTACTCTCGGCTGTACCTGTTCTAGGTATATCCAAAATAAAATTACGCAAGGCTACTTTCTTATCTACATCAACAAATTCTGGATCTGCTATTATAGTATATATTGCAGGACTGTCTAAGGTAATATTAAATTTAGAGAATATTCTTATTATCTCATTAACTGTATCATCAAATTCAAACTTACCTTTGATTACTTTATTCTTTAGTTTATTCCAATCGCTGATTGCTTGCTTAAGCTCATCCTTTCTACTTGATGGATTAGACATACCAAAAGCTACAGACCATTGTCTATTAATAGTTCTTGAACGCTTATTGATATCTGCATCACCAAATGTCATTTTTACACCAGTTATCCTACCTCTTCTTTGTGTCTATTCAAAATATGCATTCTAAAATCTATTTCTGTGTTTCTTAAATGTAACAAAGAATCTATTCTTAAATTGTTGATCAGAGTTTTCTAATCTATTCAACAACTCACTATACATATTTATCTTATATTCATCTCCAAGTTGTTCGGTATCTCTGGCTGCATCCTTAAGTCTTTGAATCATTTCCTCATAAGATTTAGCACTATGTAATCTACTAAAAGTATTATACCAAGCTATATCTGCATTAGTAAATTGATTCATAAATGTAGTAGTACTAGGTAATTTACTACTTCTAAGAGTTAAGAATAACAATCTAACATCAGCTTGTGCATTCTCCTTAGCAGAAAATTCGTATGCAGATTTTATTTCATCATTTACTATGGTGTTCATATCTTCCTTATATGAATCTTCCATTTCTGCTTTCTTTCTTCTAAGTCCATAGCCTTCAAACTTAATATCTATAAGAGGTCTGAATACATTATTGAAATTATTCAAAATCTCTGTATATATATTTGTAGCCTGACGAGCCATGATTTTAGCTTTGTCACTAGCCTAATCATTTTCAATTACAGCCTGATAAGCGTCTTTACATTTCTGTAAATAATCAATAGTAGGTTGGAAATCTATAGGTTTATTAAGGCTCTACAATCTTTGTATATTGTTATTAAACAAAGTAGTAGCTGCCAATGTATTGATTACCTCTTCTAATATATTGCTATCGTATATAGCTTCTAAAGTAACACCATTGATAGTCAAAGGTACTCTAGCTTGTTTGCCATAGTTAGCATCAAAATTACTAACTGATATAGGATTTTGTTTTCTAAACCTATACTCCCCATTTCTAATACTAGCAAACAAACCATTTATATCTTCGAATTTAGGCTTCTTTGTAAATAAAGCTTTAAAGAAGTTAGCTATATTCTTAAAGAATTGTTTTACTCTACCTGTTACACTTCTGTCAAAATCATTAGCTAACACATATTCTCTAAATCTTTCTGCTAAATACTCCTCTACTTCTTTATTTGAATTATTTATCAGATTATATTCTTTTCTAGCCTATCTATAAAGTTCTTCTCTCTCCTCTGGTGATAAGTAAAGTAATGATACTCTATGAAATGCTTCGTGATATGGAGCACCTTGCTTAGCTCCTTGATACAATGTCAATCCATCTTTAGACATTATAGCCCAAGCTAGCACAGGATTGCCATGAGTACCTATAGTACTTATCAATTTGTCAGTAAGTTGTACATCGTTGTTTACTAAGTTACCAACCATACTCCGGTATCCTGCTACCTCTTTGGATATATTAGAACGTTCATAAGTAGTATCTAATTCATCTAAATTAACTTCCATAGTAGGACCAGAAGGATTGTCAAACTGAGCAAATATATCTGGCATACCCATCTGTTTTGCTAAATCATTCAGTTCCTATGCATCTTGTGCAGTAACCGTATTAGAAGCAGCCTGCTCGAAATTACTGGGTGCAGGTGTGTCTGGCATCTTGGCGGTTTCTTTTACTGCAGACGATTTAGCTTGTTTAGGTTGATCTTTTACTATAGTATCAGCAATTTTTGTAAGATATGCTTTTACATTCATACCTTGTCCTGGAACTGTATCTTCAAGAGTTTCATATAATTCATCTGCTGATTCAAATACTTCCTATAGTTTAGGGTCATTCTTATACAGTACTCTTGGATTATTCTGTAATTGAGTCAAATAATCAGATATAGAAGCTGCATCGAATCCAGTTAAAGAAGAAAGATAATTATACATTTTAGTATACCTATTACCTTCTGCTGTATTACTGTCAAATGGATTCTTAGGATTAGTTACTTTCTTTGTCTTAGTAGTAGTCTTCTTTGTAGTTTTCTTAGTAGATCTACTGGGATAATTAACACTAATACTTGCTAAAGCACTCTAACTATATATCTTCGATATATTGTCTTCTTCATTAGCGTTACCAGCTATTTCATTATACGAGTCTATTACAGCTTTTCTAAGAGTTTTTAAAGCTTGTAAATCACTGGATGTATCTAATGTTCTACCATTTAATTTACCATCCTGTATTTTAAATGTATGTTTAGGATAAAAGTCCTACATCAATTCAGGATCTATAGTATAAGTAACAGTAGTACCAGCAGGCGCAGAAGCTAATGATGCAGCTAAACCCTCTCTGTTCCATTTAGATTTGCCAGAATTTTTATCTACCTTATTAGTAATAGTTATTGAGGATCCTTCAACATTGGGAGTTTCTTCTTCCTACTGTTCTGTCTACTTAGTTTCCTATTGAGCAGCATTCAACGGAGTAGGGGTGTCATCAGAAGTAACATCTAATGATGGTTCTAAATATAGAAGTGATTGTCTATATAGATTAGCGTCTTCTCCTGGATCAAGATTAGTTCTAAATACACCCTGATTAATCAATCTTGTGAGATACGGAGTATTTCTGTCTGATTCTAAAGTAAAATCTCCAGATTTAATAGTATAACCAAATTCATTAT
>CALEBD010000162.1 GCA_937944945.1 uncultured Clostridium sp.
CTTCAGGTACGAAGTACTCGAAGTACTCACAGTTCTTGATGGCGCAGCTGACATGCAGGTTGACAAGATCCATGTAGTTCATGGTGGTGGTGTGGATCTCGCAGTTCAGGCCGAATGCTTCTGCCAGATGTGCGATCTTCAGCGTGCCGGTGATGCCGTCCTTCCAACTGACATCCGCGCGGACGATATCGGCAGCGTGCTGAGCAATGACCTGCGCCACACCCCAGTGGCAGCCGCGGGTGGTCTCGGTGGCAGCGATAGGGATAGCTAACCAGTATTTCTTTTTATTTAATATGGCATTATCAGGTATTATAGGTGGGGCAGGAATTTTTATGGCCCAATTTTATGGAAAGGGAGACAAAGACAGTATAAAGAAAATAACAGGACTTAGTGTTATTGCAGCGCTAGTTTTAGGAATAGTATTCTTTATATTGGCAGTATTTTTCCCTAATTTAATAATAAACTTTTTCTCTCACGACCCACTAGTTGTCAAACAGGCGAGAGAGTATTTTTTAGTTATAGGATTTTGTTATCCAATTATGGCAGTTAGCTATATTTTTAGTATGGGATCTAGAAGTGTTAGAAATCCTCGTTTAGGAATGGTATGTAGCTCTATATCTCTTGTTATAAATATAGTTTTAAATTATGTCTTTATATTTGGACATTTTGGAGCTCCAGCTTTAGGCGTAAAAGGAGCTGCTGTTGCGACAGTTTCTGCAAGAATTGTTGAATTTATTTTATTAATATTATATGTATATTTTATAAAAGAAGATTATGAACTTAAATTCGGAATCGAAGATATAAAAGGCATAACAAAAGAACTTGCGACAAATGTAATTAAAAAGACTACACCAGTATTTTTAAACGATACATTCTGGGCGTTTGGTAGCGTACTTTATTCAGTAGCATATGCAACTGCAGGTACGTCAGCTATGGCAGCTAGCCAAATCGCAAGTACAACAGGAAACTTCTTTATAATGACTGCTGTCTGTATAGCTATCGGTTCGTCAATAATGATGGGTAACGAACTAGGGGCAAACAACATAGATACAGCAATAAAATACTCTAAAAAATTCTCTGTATTAGTTACTATTGCGGGAATTTTATTCGGTGCATTATTAATAGCAGCTACTCCAATATTATTAAAATTATTCAGTGTTTCGGATAGTTTAGCTCCAGATATCATAAAGATATTTAAAGTTATGGGAGTACTAATGGCGCTTAGAACGTTTAATACATTTATAGTAATAGGTGTGCTTAGAAGTGGTGGCGATACTAAATACTCATTATTCTTAGAAATGGGATGTATGTGGTTAGTTTCACTTCCAATAACATTCTTTGCTGCATACAAAGGAGTGCCAATTTATATTTTAGTTGCACTTACTTATACTGAAGAAGTTGCAAAATTCATATTCGGAGTGCCGAGAGCAATTTCTAAAAAGTGGGCGAGAAATATAGTAGATAATATTTAAATAAGTGTTGAAAATAATATAAATAATTTGATACATAATAAAAAGCAACTATAGATATATAAGTTATATCTAATAAGTTGCTTTTTTAATTCTAAGGAAATTTAATTCAAAAGATTAATTCCATCTAAAATCATTTTACTTGTAAGTTGTGCGATTTCTTCTGGTGACTCTTTTAGCCCATTCAGTAACCAAGAATCGATTATGCCGATACATCCATATAGTATAAAGTTATAAGAATATGTAAAATGTTCTTCTTTATTAAAATCAAATATATTGATGCATTTTTTAAAGACAATATCTAGTACAAGTTTTTTTAGTTTATTGATAAAAGTTATTTCGCCTGTATCACTTAAAAGCATTGTACAAAAATCAGCATTATCTTTTATAAGTTGAAGTATATCTCTAAGTAGAGGTTCTGGCGAATTTGTAAGATTATTTTCATAGTCAAGGGAGTGTTTGTCTAGTACGTCTTGGAGAGATATAAACAGTGAACTCTCTAATTGCTCAGATAAATCATAAATATCTTTATAATGTAGATAAAAAGTCCCTCTATTTAAATCTGTCAATTCGCAAAGTTCTTTAACAGTTATATCTTTAAGATCTTTTTTCTTTCTAAGTTGTATAAAACCATCTTGAAGTTGTTGTTTTGTTTTTCTTATCCTTCTATCAATTTTTTTCTCCATAACAAATCTCCTTTTATACCCAATTTTATATAATATGTTTATTTTAAGACAATAAGGTTTGTATATGTTGATATTTAAACATGTACGAGACTTATTGATTATTGAAATATAACTATGATGAAATTATAATTTATTTTGAAAAATAAATCAACACGATGTTAATTAAAAGGGGGGCAAATATATGAGGAAGTTTTATGAGGTGATTGTCAATCATAGAAAGACAGTAATCGTTGTGTTTTTCATCAGTGTGGTTATTTGTGCTCTTTGCGGGACTATGGTAAATGTAAATTACGATATGAATGACTACTTGCCAGATGGGACGCATAAACAGTTGCGCTTGATACTATGAATAAAGAGTATGATATGAGTATACCAAATGCCAGAGTTATGATATCAGATGTAAGCATTTCTGAAGCACTTGATATGAAGCAAAAGCTACTCGATATAGATGGCGTAGATGATGTAACTTGGTTAGATGATGTTGTAGATACTGATATACCTTTGGGAACACAAGATAAAGACGTTGTTGAAAATTATTATAAAGATAACAATGCGTTGTTTACAGTAACAGTAGATGAACAAACAAGACTAGAGACAGTAAATGCAATTAGAAAATTAATTGGAGATGAAAACTCGATGTCTGGTTCAGCAGTCAACACAGCAGTAGCGACACAGGCGACAAATAGCGAGATAAAGAAAATTATTCTTTTAGTATTGCCTATTTGTCTAGCAATTTTATGTATAACTTCACACTCATGGATAGAGCCGATATTGTTATTGGGGACAATTGGGGTAGCGATAATATTAAATAAAGGAACAAATTTAATGTTTGGAACTATTTCATTTGTTACAAATGCAGCAGGTGGAGTATTACAACTAGCCGTATCTATGGACTATTCAATATTTTTATTACACCGATTTGAAGAAATGAGAGCACAAGGGCAAGAGCCAAAAGAAGCTATGATAAATGCTTTATGTAAATCGACAAGTTCGATTTTATCGAGTGGTCTTACAACAATAATTGGATTTGCAGCTCTTATACTTATGAGGTTTAAAATAGGTCCAGATATGGGGATTGCAATGGCAAAAGCTATAACATTGAGTTTAATTACAGTATTTGTACTATTCCCAGTTATACTACTTTATTTTTATCCATTGATTGATAAAACTAGACATGAATATATAGTGCCAGACTTTGAAAAATTCAGCAAAGTAGTGATGAAAGTTATGTTACCTGCAGTAATAGTATTTTTTATCTTGATAGTACCTTGTAATTTGGCACAAAAGATTAATTCATTTTCATACGGCTCATCTAAGCTATTTAGCGAAAATACACAAATAGGTAGAGATACTAGAAAGATTGACAGCATATTTGGAAAATCAAATAATTTAGTTTTGATGGTGCCAAAGGGAGATTTACAAAAGGAAACAGAGCTAAGCGATAAGTTGCATGAAATACCTCAAGTATCTAGCATTATTTCATATGTAGATAGTGCAGGTGCTGAAGTTCCTATGATCAATACTTACTCTTGCGGGAGTATTGTTGTGGAAAATCTCAACTCATGGTGTTCTTAGCCAATTGGGACACTTATTAGGTAGGGGAACAGTTTTATCTACTATTATTGTATTATTTGTAATCCCAGGCATGTTGTA
>CALEBD010000163.1 GCA_937944945.1 uncultured Clostridium sp.
CAGTCATCTGAGGATGGTGGGTTTCCCCACCATTCATCTGTCAGTCCCAGTCATCTGAGGATGGTGGGTTTCCCCACCATTCATCTGTCAGTCCCAGTCATCTGAGGATGGTGGGTTTCCCCACCATTCATCTGTCAGTCCCAGTCATCATCGGACTTTTGTGTAGATTTTTTACTTTCCGTTTTGGTTGGTTTGGCTTCCTTTTCTTCTTCTTCATCCGTGATATCGATATACGTACCGTTGGCAAGATTAGTACGAAGATTGTTTGCTGCCATTTCTTCAGGTGTAATTTCCTCCGCCCAATTATCGGTTTCATCCGCAAAACCAATAACGGTAATAAAGTTCTGTTTTATTACTCGTCCGTCGGAAGTGGTAAATTCGATACGTTTCACTTCGTCACTAATAGAAGCTAAATCTACTTGTTTGTAAAGTAAATTTACTACACATTTGTTTTTGTTCTCTTCTTTTACTTTCTCATTGAGAATGTAATTGCCGTTATCGTCTTTCTTATACGTTCCGTCATCATTCTTTTCGGGTACGTACATTACACGACACTTGAGTAGCTTTTTCCACTCACTTAACGCTTCTTCATCCGCGGGAAATATGGACTTTGTTAGAGTAATGTTACGGGCTAAAGCTGCCTTAACATTGATTCTTATAACTCCGTTACCTTCATCTATTACTTTATCCGCGCTTGTATCGCCTACGACACCTTGCCACTTGCATATAAAGAAAGGTAGCTTTCCTTCTCGTGGTCTTAATTCTGCACTCTGTAAATAACACAACATGATAATAAAGATTTGAATGTAAAACAAAAAAAATAAACAAATAAATATCGAAAGAGAATGCTCATAAAGAACAATACGGGGGTATTCCCTTCCGATACTAAATGCAGGGGAGTGAACTTTTGCTATTCCACACACGCACCACCTCTCTCAAAAAATTTTTATAAAATATTTTTTTAAATTATGTTAAATATCTGTAATTATTCTTAATATTTGCGTTATAGATAATATGAAACATAGCATAGATTATTATATAGAACATATTGAGCCTATGATAGATAATCTAAATAGGCAACAAGAAATACAGATTGATAATACTAAGTTTCTAGTATTAAAAGTGCGTACTAAAGGTGTTATGTATATATTAATAGCTAGTCAATATAACTGGAATGGAGTTCACTACTGGGTATATAATACTAACACAAAACAAGTAGAAAATATAATTCATAGTACTTACCACTTCATGTTTAGATTTAAACAGCGTCACTTATCTATTACTAGACTATCAGAAAATAAACAAATAATAGTATGCATGGTTAATATGTTTAAATATTCATATAACCTGTTAAACTACACATCCTCAGTTTATGTTACATATAAAAAACCGTCTAAACTAGGAGTACCACATATAAGATTTATTACATACATAAGAAAGACTACTAAAAAGAAATAATATGAAATTAATAGAATCCAGTGTACAGATTATTGAGGAAAAAGACCCTTACAAGATGATAGAATTAGCAGGTAGAACTTGCTATAAGTCTGAAGATAAGATAACAGAGAATAGTGCTAAAGAGTTTGTAGATCGTATGATTAAGCTTGGTCATGGAGCTATGTTGGAGCATGGTACTATTTATTTAAAGATAGATAAAACAGAAGACGGACATCTTCCGCCAGCTAGATTATATTGGTCAGATGGTAATCACAAGAAATATACAAAAGTGCGTAAACATGGAAATTCAATATACGTGACAACCAATCTACGAGTAATAGTAGAAAATAATAGATTGGACGATTTACAATACCAAGTAGAACCTACAGAGCATCATGAAAAGCGTATTACGGCTAAATTCATATGTGATAGAGGAGTAAGTCATGAATTTGTTAGACATAGAGTATTTAGCTTTGCACAGGAGAGTACTAGGTATTGTGATTATAGTAAGGATAAGTTTAGAAATGATATTACTTATATTATACCTAGTTGGTTAGACTTACCTGAAGGAAAATACTCAAATTGGGATAATGATTGGTGTGATGTATCCGAACTTAAACTACTTTATCCTGAAGTAGATAATCTAAGTGACCCTGCTAACTGCTTCCTACAGTCTATAAAAAATGCTGAATATTACTATTTTATGCTTATAAATAGAGGTTGGAAACCGCAACAAGCTAGACAAGTACTACCTAATGCAACTAAGACAGAATTAGTAATGACAGGCTTTGAATCAGATTGGGAGCATTTCTTTGAATTACGTTGTAGTGGTGCAGCTCATCCAGATGCTAGAAAGTTAGCTGATGAGTTAAAATCGTTAATGAATGTTAAAAACATTGAACTTAATAGCGTTAAATAACTATAAATAATGTTAATAAATGTTAAAGAAATAGTAACTAAGACAGTATATTAAACGTTATATGGGGAGTAAGAGGGGTAAAGTAATAACAGTGTCTAGTTAAGTAAAGTGATATAATATTAATTACTCCTACTTTAGATAATCACAAATATAATTACTATGAAACATAAACAAGTTAGAGAAGTAGCTTACTTAGGTAAGAAAGTATATTTTGGTAATAAACCTTATACTCTAGTAGAGAATGAAGTAAAAGGTATGTGTCAAGGATGTGATTTATACAATTGTTATTGCCCTTCTAGGATTACTTCATTATGTACTCAAGGATTTATACTTAAAAGAGATAAGCAATGAATAAAATTACAATAAGTGATATTGACAATAGTATAGATGATATTTATAATACTCAGATAAATATAACTAATGTAAAGCTGTATATAGATTCTGCTATTATAACAGACCTATTTAATGATATTCCTAATACTTTAGTATTAAAGTATAAAACTTGTTTAAATAATGAAGCTACTATAATAGGTATAGATAGTAACATATTAAAGAATTTTGGTGATAAACAGGTCTATATATCTTATGAAAGAGGGGAAGAAAAATGATTACCAAGACGGTAAGCTACGTTGGGATTTATTACCTTTAGAA
>CALEBD010000164.1 GCA_937944945.1 uncultured Clostridium sp.
GTGGAAAAATACAAGAAGTAAGACAAAAATTTAAAACATTATAGGCGGTGAATTTATTGACAAATATAGAAGGTAGAAATCCTATTATAGAAGCTTTAAGAAGTGATAGACCAATAGACAAATTAATGATATCAAATACATCAAAAGAAGGTTCTATCAAAAAAATAATAGGTATGGCTAAAGAAAAAAATATAGTTATACAATATGTAGATAAACATAAATTAGACGAAATAAGTACAAGTCATTCACATCAAGGTGTTATTGCTGTAGTAAGTGATTATAAATATTATGAATTAGAAGATTTATTTGAAATAGCACGTGAAAGAGGAGAAGATCCATTCTTCATAATATTAGACGAGATAACAGACCCCCACAATCTTGGTACAATAATAAGAACAGCAGATGCAGTTGGTGCTCATGGTGTAATTATACCTAAAAGAAGATCAGTTCACATTACTTCTGTAGTAGCAAAAGCTTCAGCAGGGGCTGTTGAATATGTTCCAGTTTGTAAGGTAACCAATATAGCAAATACTATAAAACAATTAAAAAAAGAAGGGCTTTGGATAGCTGCGGCAGATATGGACGGAGGAGTTTTCTATGAGCAAGACTTAACAGGACCATTAGCTTTAGTAATAGGAAGTGAAGGTTTCGGTGTGTCTAGAATAGTTAAACAAAACTGTGACTTTGTAGTTAAAATGCCTATGATAGGAAATGTATCATCATTAAATGCATCAGTTGCAGGTGGTATATTACTATATGAAATATTCAGACAGAGAATGAAGAAGGATTAATGGCAAAGAAAAAGTACAAATCATATTTAATTGTAGATGGTTACAATATTATAAACGATTGGGAAGAATTAAAGATTTTATCTGCAGAAGATTTAGATGCTGCTAGAGAGAGGTTAATACACTATATAATCGAATATTCGCAATATCACGGAAAAAAGGCGATTATTGTTTTTGATGCATATAATGTCAAGGGTGGTACGGAAAAACGAGAAAATCGAAAATATATAACGATTGTATACACAAAAGAACACCAAACGGCAGATAGTTATATAGAGAAATATATAAGTACTTTATCTAAATATGATAAAATTCAAGTTGCTACAAGTGATTATGCAGAACAACAAATTATTTTAGGAAAAGGTGCAACAAGAATATCTGCAAGGGAATTAAAACTCTATCTAGATGAAACTTTGACGAAAATAAAAGAAAAACAACGAGATAGTGAAAGAAAAATTCAACGAAATTTTTTAGAAGATAGACTTGATGATATAACTTTGTCGAAACTTGAGAACATTCGTAGAAAGCATTGAAAATACTGGATTTGTTGAGCTATAATATAAGTACACGAAACTTGTAAATGGGGGAGATTTCATGTTACTAGCTAAAGATAGCAATAAAAACTATAATTATTATGAAGATTTGGATAAAAGCCAACAAGATGAGTATAATATAGTATTAAAAGCGAATAAAGGGGATAAACTAGCATTAGAATATATTATATCTAAATATAAAAACTTTGTGAAAGCAAAGGCCAAGTCATATTTTTTGGTAGGAGCTGACAAAGAAGACATAATTCAAGAAGGTATGATAGGTCTATATAAAGCTGTTAGGGATTTTGATGGAACAAAAACAAATTCATTTAAATGTTTTGCAGAAATTTGTATAACAAGACAGATAATAACTGCAATCAAAACAGCAACAAGACAAAAACATATACCTTTAAATTCTTATGTTTCTTTAAATAAACCTATATATGATGAGGAATCAGATAGAACGCTTTTGGATATAATAGCAACAAGTATAGTAACTGATCCAGAGGAACTGATAATAAGCAAAGAAGAATTAAAAAATATCGAAAACAAGATGAATGAATTATTAAGTGACTTAGAATTAGAAGTCCTAGAACTATATTTAAGTGGTAAGTCATATCAATATATCGCAAACATGCTTAATAGAGATGTTAAATCTATTGATAATGCACTACAAAGAGTTAAGAGAAAATTAGAAAAACATCTTGAAAACATAAATAATTAATAGTAAAATGCTTATTGTAAACACTTTAATCATAATAAATTATTTAGGAGGTAATTCAAAATGGCAAAGGCTAAATTCGAGAGAACTAAACCACATGTTAATATAGGAACTATCGGACACGTTGACCACGGTAAAACTACA
>CALEBD010000165.1 GCA_937944945.1 uncultured Clostridium sp.
GCCGTCCGCGCCTTCCACCGCATATTTGTAGGACGTATATTCCTTCAGGTCCGGGACAAAGCCCTCCCAGACCTCTCCGTTTTTCCGCAGCCGGGCGGCGCTGCGCTTCCAGTCATTGAAATCCCCCACTAATTGGACTTCCTGTGCATTAGGAGCCCACACCATGAAAGATATTCCTTCTTCCCCGTTGTAATTAACTTTGTGGTTTCCCATATATAGATAACTGTCTAAAGCTTCCCCACTTTTAAAGCTATCTATATTTTCTTCCTTTATTATGTCTAAATAATTAATAGAAAACCCCTCCTTTTTATAAAAGCGTTTATACGCGTCGCTCTTTACTATATTGTAATCCAATTTATGGTAATTGTATACAATATTATTGTTAATAATTGAAGTTTTTTTCTAATTTTTTCGCTCAAAAATTTTCCATTTTTAGGAAAACATTTTCGTAACTTTTTTAATTAAGTAATTTTTTAATAATATTTTTATAATCAGCCATATTGATAAATAATTAAAATAAAAAACTCCTTTAAAGTGATATTTGTTCAATCACTTCAAAGGAGTTTTATTATTTTCTAAATCATATCTTTTTTATTTATATTATCATCTTGTGCATCACTTAAAACTTCTTTTATTCCTTTAAAAGTTCCTAAGAAGTTTACTGCATCTGATGGCAATACAAGTTTTGTTGATTTTCCTTGGGCAACTTTTTCAAGAGCTTCCATAGATTTAAGTGCTAACATATTGTCGTCTATGTCTGCATCTTTCATAGCCTTAAATACTTGTTCTATTACTATAGACTCACCTTCAGCTTTTGCTTTTGCAACTTCTCTAATAGATTCTGCATCCCCTTGTGCTTTAAGTATTCTAGATTGTTTATCCCCTTCAGCCTCTCTTATCATAGCTTCTTTTTTAGCTTCGGCTCTAAGTATTGCTGATTGTTTTTCACCTTCTGCTCTCAATATAGAAGATTGCTTTTCACCCTCAGCTTGAAGTATAGATTCCCTTCTTTCTCTTTCAGCTCTCATTTGTTTTTCCATAGCTACTTGTATATCATGTGGTGGCATTATATTTTTAAGTTCTACTCTATTTACTTTTATTCCCCATTTATCAGTTGCTTCATCTAAGATTGCTCTCATTTTTGTATTGATAACATCTCTAGATGTTAGTGTTGCGTCTAAATCTAATTCCCCAATAATATTTCTAAGTGTTGTAGCAGTTAAGTTTTCTATCGCTGCATTTGGATTTGCTATTTCAAACACAAATCTTATTGGATCTGTTACTTGGAAATATACTACTGTGTCTATTTGCATTGTAACATTATCCTTTGTGATAACTGGTTGTGGTGGGAAGTCTTCCACCCTTTCTTTTAAGTCAATTCTATAAGATAGTGTGTCTATAAAAGGAACTAAAAAATGTACCCCTGTATCAGCCTTCTTATGGAACTTACCTAATCTCATTATAATCCCTACTGTTGATTGTTGGATTACCTTCACGCATTTAATACTCATTATGACTACGATTATAATTAATATTATAATAACTGGCATATAAAGTACCTCCTTTATTTACTTTTTATTTTATGCTTAAATAATTAAATCATTTGTTTATTTTTACCATTATATTACTAT
>CALEBD010000166.1 GCA_937944945.1 uncultured Clostridium sp.
TCTTGGTAGTAGTTTGTCAGAATTGCAAGCTATGGGAGCCACTATGGCTACAGCTCATCTCGTTAAGTGGGGTGGTAGAGCATCTAAACATCCTGGTCTTTGGGCATTAGGAGAAACTGGAGTCAACCTACTTAGTACAGCCTACTTTAGACATAAAGAAACTGCTGCAGAAGTACTATCATCATATACACAGAAATTATTAGAGAACTCTGATAAGTTTGATATTAATAAAGTTATGAAAGATTATGAGTTTGGATTGGAATCCAGAGGATATGATGTATCCTCTATGGATGACCTTGAAAAGCTTCAATTTGGATTAGCATATAATATTCAAACTAGTGATTAGAACTATAATAAGTTTGCTAAAGATGCTAGAGTTGGTCTTACTGAAATAGAATAGGGCAATAATGCCTTAGCACTTAGCGATTATTTGCAGAATTTTGGTTTATCGTATACGGGAAAAGTAGTAAATAATACCATAGGGGCTAAAGCTATAGCTAACGGTATAGGTACTGCAGCTATGAAAAATGCTAGAACTAGAAAATTAATAGAAGCAGTAAAAGATAGAACGAATAAGATTGCGGACAAAGTTTTCGATAATCCAATGTAGAAAGTAGCAACTAAGAGAGCTCTAGAATCTATAGCTAACTTTACTTTACATACTGGAAAACGAGCTATATCTGAAGGAATTGAGGAAGGGCAACAGTATATATTCCAAAAGAGATATTCAGATATACCTGTAGATGGCACTCAGACGGAGTCTCCTTACAGCTTTTTAGATGGTATAATTCAATCTGGTACAGCCGCTGTTGAAGCTACACTAGCATATAACGGCTTACATTGGAATGATATGTATAATACCGATGATCAGTTGCGAAAAGCAATGAGTATTGGTAGCTTTATTGGTGCTCTTATGGGAGCTGGACCCGATATATAGCAAATTAATAGAACTAGAAAACAAATCGAATCTGATTTAAGCATCTAGGAACTTTCTGCTAGAAACCTTGACAGAGTAGATAGAAGCTTCAAAGTAGCACAATTTTTAGATTCTTATCGTAATGGGAATACTCCTGAATACTTACGTAATAGTATAGAAGAATTAAAGAGATATAAAGGTACAGATGTTACTGATAAGATGATTGACGAGGATATAGAAACTTCTCGTATAGTATATGGTATATATAAGAACAAAGATATAGATAATAATCTAAAAGAACTGGGAATAAATCGTAAGTCTGGTAAAGATTTCGAGATGTTCGTACAAAATCATGTAGAATTAATTAATAGTTTTAATGAAGCTTCTGAATTGGCTGACTTATCAGATAAGAAAGTAACAGAAAAAATAGAACAGATATTTAATAAAAGTATTGATTCTCCGTTAAATAGATTCATTCAACAGTAGTATGAGAGTTATACTAACGGTTTGGCTGAAGGTTAGACAGCAATACAATTATCTGAATTTAGAGCTCCTATTATTAACTCTATTGTTACTAGGGCTACTGGCAGGGTATTGGATAGATTAAATAAAGATCTTAACTAGCGTAAAAAAACTCTCGAAGAAATCAAAACTGAATATGGAATAGATATATCTAAACAAGGTATAAATGGTTTATAGGAATTTATAAAAAAACGTTAGAGAGAGATCAAAGATTCGCTTAGTAAAT
>CALEBD010000167.1 GCA_937944945.1 uncultured Clostridium sp.
TTGTATACAAGTATGTTACTATAAGTTTGTTATTAAAATAACACAATCGATCGAGGAGTGATTCGTGAAAACGGAATCACGGGAAAATAATAATAACAAAAGTAATATAAATAGTTACTATATGATAAAGATGGAAAATAGAAATGAAAAACTATAAAAATGAATTAAAGACTACAATGAAGAGATGTCATTAGTAACTAAGGCAGTAAAATAAAAACAACATACACAGGTAAAAACTCAAAATAATAGCGGGGGGCATTGAAATGGACTTACGACAATCAAATGTAGGAATAAGCAAAGAAAGTAAAGCAGTTAAACCTTTTGGAATAAAAGATAAAGTCGGATATTTATGTGGGGACTTAGGAAACGATTTTACGTTTATATTCGCAAGTATGTACTTAATGGTATTTTACACTAACGTATGGGGAGTTAATCCATCATTAGTAGGAACTTTATTCTTAGTATCAAGATGTATAGATGCGTTCACAGATGTAACAATGGGACGTATAGTAGACAAAGCAAAAACAACAGAAAATGGTAAATTTAGACCGTGGATTAGAAGGATGGCAGGGCCAGTTGCATTAGCAAGTTTCTTAATGTATCAATCTAGCTTAGCTGGAGCATCTATGACAGTTAAAGTAGTAGTGATGTTCGCAACATATATATTATGGGGATCATTATGTTATACAGCAATCAATATACCTTATGGATCAATGGCATCAGCTATGACAGATGTACCAGAAGAAAGAGCAGCTCTTTCAACTTGGAGAAGTTTAGGTGCTAACTTTGCATCAATAATAATAGGATCAGTAGTACCTCAAATTATATACAGTGCAGATGCAAACGGTAACCAAATAGTTAGCGGTAGCAAATTTACATTAGTAGCAGGAGTATTCTCAATATGTGCATTATTATGCTACATAATTTGTTATACATGTACAACTGAACGTATAAAATTAGAACCAACTAAAAAAGAAGAAAATGCTTCATTAGCAAAATCATTCAAAACAATAATATCAAATAGAGCTTTATTAGCAATAATAGGAGCAGCAATAACTTTATTACTAAGCCAATTTATGGCTCAAACAATGAACCAATACTTATTTGCAAGTTACTTTAGAGATATAAATGCATTATCATCACTTAGTATGATAAGTTTACCACTAAGCTTAGGATTAGCAGCAATATCTGGAGTATTAGCAAGTAAAGTTGGTAAAAAAGAATTCTCAGTATTTGGGATGTGTTTAGCATCAGGAGCTTATGCAGTACTATATTTCATGAAAGTTACAAACCCATGGATATTCATAGTATTATATCTTGTAGCATGTATAGGAACAATAGGATTCAACATGTTTATATGGGCTCATATAACAGATGTTATAGACTACAATGAAGTTAAATTCGGGGAAAGAAATGACGGAGTTATATATGGCGTTTATTCATTCGCTAGAAAAATAGGACAAGCTTTAGCAGGTGGTCTTGGCGGATATGCATTAGCATTCATAGGATACAATGCAGCAGTTCAAGAACAAACAACAGAAGTTCTTAACGGTATATACACTTATTCAACATTATTCCCAGCTGTATGCTATGGAGTTGTAGCACTAATAATGTTATTCGCTTATCCTTTAAGCAAAAAAGTTATAGCTGAAAATGGAAGAATCTTAGCTGAAAGAAGAGCTAAATAATAATATAGATTTAAATATACTTACATAAAATGAATTGTTAAATCAGTTAACACTATCTAAGAGCTAGTACTATCTTTAAGGGGAGGTACTAGCTATTAGATGTTAAAATAAAATACAGAAAATACAGAAAATTTAAAGAGAAGGTTAGGAGAATTTTATGAAATTATCATTTCGTTGGTATGGAGAAGACGACAAAGTAACATTACAAAACATTAGACAAATACCAGGTATGGACTCAATAGTAACAGCAGTTTACGATGTTCCAGTTGGTGAAGTATGGAGCAGAGAATCAATTGCTACATTAAAAAAACAAGTAGAAGATGCTGGATTAAACTTCGATGTAATCGAAAGTATACCAGTACACGAAGATATCAAACTTGGTAAACCAAGCAGAGATAAATACATAGAAAACTATTGTGAAAACATAAGAAGAGTTGCTGAAGCTGGAGTTAAATGCATATGCTACAACTTCATGCCAGTATTCGACTGGACAAGAACTCAATTAGACCATGAATTAGAAGATGGATCAACTTCATTAGTTTACTATCAAGAACAAGTTGACAAAGTTAACCCATTAGAAAGTGATAGCGATTTAACACTTCCAGGTTGGGATGCTTCTTACACTAGAGAAGAATTAAAAAGCGTAGTTGCTGAATACAATGCAATGAGCGAAGACGATTTATGGAATAACTTACAATATTTCTTAGAAAAAATAATACCAGTTGCTGCTGAATGTGACGTAAACATGGCTATACATGAAGACGATCCATGCTGGAGTATATTCGGATTACCAAGAATAATAACTTGTGAAGAAAACTTAGACAGATTCTTAAAATTAGTTGATGACAAACACAATGGTATAACTTTATGTGCAGGTTCATTAGGATGCTCAAACCAAAATGACGTTGCTAAAATGGCAGCTAAATACGCAGCTATGGGAAGAATACACTTCGTTCACATGAGAAACGTACAAGTATTAGACAACGGATTTGAAGAAAGAGCTCACTTATCTTCTTGCGGAAGCTTAGATATGTACGCAAT
>CALEBD010000168.1 GCA_937944945.1 uncultured Clostridium sp.
TAATTTATCATTAACTAATTCTTTATTCTCACCATTACAACCAAAATAGAACTTTATCTTCGGCTCTGTTCCCGATGGTCTTACAGCTATCCAACTTTCATCTTCTAATATAAATTTAAGAACATCTGATTTTGGTAAATCATTTATTCCCTTTTTATAATCTCTAACTTCAGCTACTTTTATATCTGCAATAGTTTGTATATCTGAATTTCTGAAATAATCCATAATATTTTGAATTTGTTTCATGCCATCAATTCCTTTTAAAGTTATAGATTTTAATTCTTCTTTATAATATCCGTACTTTTTATATACTTCTTGTAGCCCTTCGTATAAAGTCATTCCTTTATCGTAATAATAAGCTGCCATCTCGCATATTAATAGTGATGATACTACTCCGTCTTTATCTCTTGCATGAGTTCCTACTAAATATCCGTAACTTTCTTCATAACCCATTACAAATGTTCTATCTTTATTTTGTTCAAATTCGTTTATCTTTTCTCCGATAAATTTGAACCCTGTTAATGTGTCTATACAATCAACACCATTTTCTTTTGCTATTTTAGCTCCTAGTTCTGATGTAACTATTGTTTTTACTATTGTTGGATTTACTACATTTGATATTTTTTCTTTATTATTACTGATTACATAGTCTACTAATAATGAACCAACTTGGTTACCGTTAAGTACTACATATTCTCCTTCGTTGTTTTTTACTACAACTCCAACCCTGTCGCAATCTGGGTCTGTTCCTAGTATTATGTCGGCACCAGATTCTTTTGCCATTTCTATAGCTATTTCAAATACTGCTTTTTCTTCTGGATTTGGATATTCAACTGTAGAAAAATTACTATCTGGTAATTCTTGTTCTTTTACTACCTCTACATTTTTAAATCCTGATTGTTTTAGGACTTCTCTCACTGGGATATTCCCTGTTCCATGTATAGGTGTGTAAATTATTTTTATTTTATCTCCAACTCTATCTATTACATCTTGATTTATAATTTGTTTTTTTACTTCATTTATAAATGCGTTGTCTATATCCTTATTTAATACTTGGATTAAGTTATCACCAAGTTTAGTAGTTGGTATTTTGCTGTAATCTTCTATTTTGTTTACTTCTTGTATTATTTCGTTTGCGATATCGGGACAAACTTGCCCTCCATCTGACCAATAAACTTTGTATCCATTATATTCTGGTGGATTGTGACTTGCAGTTATTACTATACCTGCTACACAATTTAAGTATCTTACGGAAAATGATAATTGCGGTGTGCTTCTCAAGCTGTCATATATATAAGCTTTTATTCCACAAGCTGCTAATGTCTTTGCCGCTTCTATGCAAAATTCTTTTGATTTGTGTCTGCTGTCATAGGCTATTACTACGCCTCTTTTCTGACCGTCTTCTTTGCATTTTTTTAAGATATAATTACAAAGTCCAAAAGTTGCTTTTCTCACTGTGTACTTGTTGATTCTATTAGTTCCATAACCAATAACTCCTCTAAGTCCTCCAGTTCCAAATTCTAATTCTTTGTAAAATCTATCTTCTATTTCTTTTTCGTCGTTTTGAATTGCTTTTAGTTCTTGTTTTGTTTCATCATCAAAGTATGGATTATTCATCCATTCATTATAATTTTTTATATATTCCCTCATTTACTTACACTCCCTAAGATGCATTACTGTCTCCAAACAGTACTTTTACTGTCTTTAAAATCAATTTTATATCTAATAATAAATTTCTATTTTTTATATATTCTAAATCCATCTCTACCCATTCATCAAAACCGATATTATTTCTTCCGCTGACTTGCCATATACAAGTAAGACCTGGTTTTACAAGAAGTCTTTGTTTTTGGTATGAATTATATTGCTCAACTTCTCTAGGAATTGGTGGTCTCGGTCCGACTAAGCTCATATCTCCTTTTAAAACATTAAATAATTGCGGTAATTCATCTAAGCTAGTCTTTCTTATAAATTTTCCTACCTTTGTTATCCTAGGGTCATCAGTCATCTTAAATGCTGGACCTGTTTGTTCATTTTTTTCTTGTAAATGTTTTAATAATTCTTCGGCATTGTGAACCATACTTCTAAACTTATACATTTTAAAAGTTTTTGGATGTTGGCCATTTCTCTCCTGACAGAAAAATATACGTCCCTTTGGATCTTCTATTTTTATAAGAATGGATACTATTAAAAATATTGGTGATAATACTATTATCCCAGCTAAAGAGCATATGATATCTATGCTCCTTTTTATAAAAAGATATAAATTTGATTCCCTCTCTAAAATCTCATTTAAGTTAATACCCTCATTTAAATCTGTATTTTTGTTTTTAGAGATTGTTTTTTCCATTAATACTCCCCCTCTCTATAAACAAAAATTATTTTCTTTTTCTCTTCTTTTTCTTTTCTTCTTGGCTATGATAGTAATAATTATAATATTCGCTATTTGTCTCTGTTTTGTATTTGTTAAGAATAACTCCTAGTATATTTGAATTTACACTATCTAATCTTTCTTTTGCCACTTTTGCTAAGTTTGAATCTACTTCTTCAGAGCCTACTACAAATATAACTCCATCTGAATATGAAGATATTATAGATGCATCACTCACTATCCCAACTGGTGGAGTGTCTATAAATATATAATCATAGTCATCTTTTATAGATTCTATAAACTGGCTCATTTTTTTTGAAGATAAAACTTCTGCAGGATTTGGAGGTATTGTTCCTCCTGTTAAAACGTATAAGTTTTCCTGTGTAGTTTTCTTTATACATTCTTCAATATTTTTTCGTCCTAATAATATATCCATTAGACCTTGTGCATTTTTTGTATCAAATAATTTGTTAACTGTTGGATTTCTCAAATCTCCATCTATTAAAAGAACTTTTTTGTCTATTTTTGCAAAGTTTACTCCTAAATTGCATAAAACAGTTGTTTTTCCCTCATCTTTTTTAGAGCTTGTTACACAAATTACTTTTAAATTTTTATCTAAATTAGAGAATTCTATCCCCGTTCTTATAGTTCGATATGCTTCTGATATGTTTGATTGTGGTTTTTCTAAACTCGTTATTTTTCCCATATTATCTCCCTATGTATTTATTTTTATAATTCTTCTGGTACTACACCTAGTAAAGGAAGTCCCAATTCCTTTTCTATATCTTGCGGTGTTTTTATTTTTGTATTTAGGAATTCTATTATAAATATAATAAATAATCCTATCATTACACCTAGCACACCTGCTATTAAGATGTTCATCTTTTTATTTGGTGAAACTGGATTTACTGGTGTTTGAGCTTTGTCTATAACTTCTACACCGTTTGCATCAGCTATTCTGATAGCTTCCTTAGCAAATACTTTTGGTATTTCATTTGCTATTTTTGCTGCATTAGACTTATTTGTATCTTGAACTGATACTTTTATTATCTGTGTGTCTGAAACTGTTGAAACAGATATTTTCCCAGATAATTGACCATATGATTCATCTAAATCTAAGTTTTTTATAACATCGTCTAAAACTTTTCTTGATTTTATTATTTCCCCATATGTTACAGCTAATTGTTGAGTGGTTTTAATTTGATCACTTGTTACTGTATTTGTACCCTCTGTTTTCTCAGTCTTTACAATTAATGTTGTCTCTGCTTGGTATACTGGTTTTGCGATAAAGAAACTGTATACTGCGCTTGCTGCTACACATACAGCGCATAATATCGCCATTATAAACCATTTTTTCTTAATAATAGAAAGATACTCCCTTAAGTCTATTACTTCTTCCTCCAATTTTTTCCCTCCCCGATTTTATATTTACACATTATTTATAAATAATGCATATTATTCTAATTTTTTCCGACAAAGAATATTATAATATTTTTTATCAGAATTGTATAGAATAAATTTCATTATCTTTTATTTTTTTTATTTGTTTTTTTAATATTAAGATTTAGTGGATAAATTCTGAATTTTAATATTTTATAAATAAAACACAAAAAAAGCTCTGATGAAATCATCAGAGCTTACTGGCGGAGAAGGAGGGATTCGAACCCTCGCACCGGTTAACCCAGCCTAATCCCTTAGCAGGGGATCCTCTTGAGCCACTTGAGTACTTCTCCAAACATAGTGTTTATTTTCTTTTTTTGGCGGAGAGGGTGGGATTCGAACCCACGGTGCCGTTAAGCATCACTGGTTTTCAAGACCAGCTCCTTAAACCACTCGGACACCTCTCCGTATTGGTGACCCATCGGAGATTCGAACTCCGGACACCTTGATTAAAAGTCAAGTGCT
>CALEBD010000169.1 GCA_937944945.1 uncultured Clostridium sp.
TTCTTTAGCAAATGCACCTATAACAGATCCACCGAATTTACCTGCAGACCAAGCTGTAAGAACTGAATATCCACCAGCATCTGGTATCATTAACCAGCAAGGTACTTTAGATGCTTCTATATCACCAGTAATTGTGAAGTATGTTAACGCGAAGTCAACTGAACATAATACTGGAGAATTTTTGTCTGGGTTATTTAATGGATAAACTTTAGCTTCTACTCTCATTGGTTTTTGAGGGTCAGTGAAGATATTTTGTCTTAATGCATATAGTGGTAATGCTTTAGCATAAGTCATATCTTCTACAGCTAATATAGTTCCGTATTTAATAGTAAATATTGAAGATAAAGCTATTTCTAAGTTAGCATCTCCGTTAGCTAATTTAGCTACGTTTACGAATGATGGATAACCAAAACTTCTATCTCCTTCTTTTAATGCTATTCTTCTAACTTGTACAGCATTTATATAAGTATCTTTTATAGTTTCTCCTGTTACATCTATTATTAATTCTTTGTAATCAGCAGCTTCTATAGCTTGTACTGTTTTATATAATTCTTCTAAGTTAGCTCCTTGTACACCTAAAGCTAAACTGTCAGCTTTAACTACATCTACCATAGCAGCAAAGTTATCTTTATTTGCTCCTATTACTACTGGTTTTAATCCAGCTAATGCAGCAACAGCTTCTTTAGCGACATCAGCATCTGCAACTTCTAATACATATGCACATTCAACATCACTATCTTTTATTTTGTTGATTATAGCTAAGAAGTTATCTTTATTGTCATTGTATTTAACATAAGCGAATTCAGGTTTCATTATTTCGCCTATTCTTTCATAATGAACAACTTTCATTCCTTCTATTTTAGCATCTACTGTAGCTTCATCCATGCAATCACAGAATTTAACAGCAAATCTATTTCTGTTTACTAAAGTTTTTTCATGTCTGAATAAAACTGTTTCTCCACCTAGCTCATATTCACTTTCTCCAGCACCAACTTTTAAAGTTTTCATTGGAGGTGCAGTAGCTGCAGCTAATTTAGCTAATGCTTCTGGAGCCATTTTAGGACAAGCAGAAACTTCTACAGCCCCACTTGCAACTTTCATAGAGAAAGCCATACAAGTTGGGAATCCACATTCCTTACAGTTTTTCTTTGGTGTTAATTTAAATATATCTAATGCTTTTAATGCCATTATTATTTCCCCCTAACCTTACAAATAATTCTATTACGCTAAAGCGCTTATTAAACCTTTTATAGTTTTCATTGATTCTGGATGACGAAGTATTACTGCATTTGATCCACCAACAAGTACACTTGCAGCTGTAGATACTTCCATACCTATTGTTCTAGCTTCATTATCTCCCCATTCTGGTACGTCAGCTTCAGTAGCTATTGCTTCTTTAACGTGACCAACTTCGAATGAAACTGGAGTTATTATTGGTATTTGTAATGCTTTATCATTTTGGTTAAAAGCTGCTAATCTAACTCTATCCATAGTAGATGCAACATATTCATAACCATAACCAACTGCTGAACAACCAACATTCATAACTATATTTTCTTGTTTAACGCCTAATTGAGTAAGTAATACATTCATTTGTTTAGCTAAGTTTATATCAACTGCAGATTCTGCAGCAACTTTTTGACCATAGGCCATACCAGCCGCAGCACCAACTGCTTTGTAGTTTTCTTCTACAGCTGACATTACTAATATATTTTTTCCTTCTAATGCAGCAGAAACTTTATCAAAGACTTTACCGTCTTTTTCTGCGTTACCACATCCAGCAACTACTAATGGTAAAGTTATAGCATCAGCAACAGCTTTTGCTACTTCTGCACATTCTTCTGGAGATTTATCAGCTCCATCTGGAGAAGCTCCATTTAATCTTAAGCATATGAAATCTGCTTCTGTGTTATCTTCAACATATTTAGCCCATTTAGCAGGATCTGCCCAAACGTCTCCATATATTTTAGAATAACATTCTATCCATTCTTCAGGTTGGATATCTGATATTTCTGCACCAACAACTGGCGCATTTCCTGTTTCTCCATCAAAGCTATAGAAAGGTAGAACTTGTTCTCCTCCTAATTTTATAGCTTTATCTCCTGTACCTATTTCTACTACATTAACTGTTCCAGTAACTTTTTGAGTAGACATTTTAAATGCCATATCTTTTTCCCCCTTAAGCCTATTTTAATTTATAATGTGTGCCCCTTAAAAATTAAGGTAAATCTAGGGTTTCTATTATTTTTTCTAGTGCTACCCTAGACTTTGAATCATCAGGTAATTTTACTAGTGGTATACCTTCTGAATCATATTCATATATTAATTCATCTGAAGGAACTACTCCAAATAAATCTAAGCCATATTTTTCAATCTCTTCTTTAACACCATTACTTAATTCTCCATTTGGAGCTTTGTTAACGATTAAGCCGATTTTTCCAACGCTTAAATTCATTTCTTCTGCTAAATCTCTAATTCTTGCAACAGCTTGAATACTACGTTTTGCACAATCACTAACTAATATAAGAGTATCAACATGTTTTGTAAGTTTTCTACTTATATGTTCCATACCTGCTTCATTATCAGTGATTACATATTTATAGTGATCTGAAATTTTTTGAACTTGTTGTTTTAATATTCCATTTACGAAACAATAGCAACCTTCCCCTTCTGATCTACCCATAACTAGCATGTCGTATCCATCGCCTTCTTCTAAGATCATGCTTAATTGCCATTGTAGGAATTGAGCTTTAGTCATTCCCCCTGGAAATGAATCCCCATTTTTTTCAGTCATATTAGCTACTTCTCTAATATGTCCAATTGTTTCTGGCTCCTCTGTTCCTAATACTTCATACAGATTGCAGTTTGCATCTGCATCAACTACTAGAATTGGATCCTTTTTTTGTTTTACTAATGTGTCAATTAAAAGCCCTGTTAGACTAGTTTTACCAACTCCGCCTTTGCCGGCTACAGCAATGTTATAAGTCATCTTATGATATCCCCCTTAAGCTAAGTGTTATCACAACAGAGCTTTTTATCAAATTATGTCAAACTCTGTGTTTTCAAATTATTTTTTTGGTATAGCATGTACACATTCTCCATGTATATCATGTATAGCTTCCATTAAGCCTTCTGATAAACTTGGATGAGCATGTATTACTTTACCTACATCTTTAGCTTTTAATCCTAAACCTACAGCTAAAGATAATTCTGTTAATAGGTCAGTTACATGAGGTCCAACTAAAGAAGCACCTATTATAGTGTCATTTTCGTCGGCCATTACTTTTATAAATCCTTGTAATTTACCTATTGCTTTTGCTTTACCTAAGCTTCTAAATTCGAATCTACCAACGTTATATGGTGTACCGTTAGCTTTTAATTCGTCTTCTGTTACACCAACACCAGATACTTCTGGTTCAGTATATACACAGCTTGGTATAGCTTTATAGTTAACTGTTTCGCTGTTACCTTTAACAGCATTTTCAGCTGCTACCATACCTTCAGCAGATGCAACGTGAGCAAGCATTGCTCCTGGTATTATATCCCCTATTGCGTATACACCTTCAACACTTGTTTCTAGGTATTCATTAACTTTTATAAATCCTCTTGGTGCCATTTCTATACCAACTTCTTCAACACCTGAGTTAGCTAAGTTAGGTCTTCTACCTACGCAAAGTAATACCATTTCAGCTTCTACTGATTTTCCATTATTTAATTCTATTTTAACTGAATCGTCATTTACAATGTAGTTGTCTGCTCCTACACCTGTCATAACTTTGATTTTATCTTTTTTGAATTGTCTAGTTAAGCTTTTTGCTGCTTCTGAGTCCATTCTTCCTAGTATTTGTGGAGCCATTTCAACTATAGTTACTTTTGTTCCTATTGTAGCGAAGAATTGTCCTATTTCACTACCTATAACTCCTCCACCTACTATGATTAATGATTCTGGTTGTTTTGGTAAGCTTAAAACTTCATCAGAAGTTATTACATTTTTACCATTGTAAGGCATGCCTGGGAATACAGTTGGGATAGAACCATTAGCTAATATAATTTTATCAGCTACAACTGTTTCTACAGTACCATCTGCTTTAGTAACTTCTATAGTATTTTTGTCTACTAATTTACCGAATCCATCTATTTTTTTAACTCCTCTTTTGTCAAATAAGAATTGGATTCCAGCTACTAACTCATCTGTTACTTTTTGTTTTCTTGCTATTATAGCATCAAAATTAGGTTTAACATCGCCTTCAACTTCGATTCCGAAGTTCTTAGCTTCTTTCACAGTTCTAAAAACATCAGCAGAAGCTAATAAAGCTTTTGTTGGTATACAACCTACATTTAAACAAGTACCGCCTAATTTGTTTTTTTCAATTACAGTTACTTCAGCACCAAGCATAGCTGCTTTTAGAGCGGCTACATATCCACCTGGGCCTCCTCCTATTACTGCTACTTTCATTTGTTATTTCCCCCATTTACCTTGTAT
>CALEBD010000170.1 GCA_937944945.1 uncultured Clostridium sp.
TGTGATATTTCTTCTGCATAGTATTTATATTTTAGTGCATCTTCATAACTACCATCTTGACTTTTTGCATTTCTAGTAACTTCAGAAAAATCCCTATTTAAAACTTCACTCTTCCATAATCTAAGAGTATTTATGCATTCATTATGATATCCTATTATCGGTATATCATAAGGCATAGCCATAATAGGTATATAATTTTCATGAACTACAGCAAGATTGCCGTCAGCTTTTTGTCTTAAGTAAGCATCTCCTTCAAATTTTACTACGACAGCTCTATTAGGTCTTACTGTTTCCCAAGGATACTGTCCATTTTTTAGCCAGTTATCTGGTAGCTCAACTTGTGTTCCGTTTACAAATTTTTGTTCAAATAAACCATATTTATATCTTATACCATAACCATGGCCACTAATTCCAACTGATGCCATTGAGTCTAAAAAGCATGCTGCTAATCTGCCCAATCCACCATTTCCTAGACCTGGGTCTGGTTCTGTTTCTATTATTTCATCTAGATTAATACCTAGTTCTTTAAGTCCTTGCTCTATTTCATGTTCAACATCTAAATTTAATAAATTAGATTCCAACTGTCTTCCTATTAAAAACTCCATTGAAAAATAAAATACAGCCTTTTCTTTGTCAATTCTAGTTCCAACCCATTCTTTAGCTATAAAATCTTTAATAACACAACATAAAACTCTAAAAATCTCATCTTTACTTGCTTCTTCTACGGGTTGGGCATATAGACTGTACATTTTTGTTTTAAAAGCATGTTTAAATTTTTTTTTGCTAATTGATATCATAAGCCATCTCCCTTACTATACAAAAATAACCCCTTTTTCACATAAAAGGGTAACGCACTTGCCTAAGCAAGTGCCTAAAATTATATTTATTTGAATTTATATCTAAATATAATTTCCCCTAATATGTCTTTTTGCATTCTGTCACTTTAAATTATTTATTGATAGAAATTTTATTATATGCTCTTATATACATTGATGTAGTCTTTAGCTGATTTTCTCCAACTATTATCAGTATTCATAGCATTTCTAACTAATATGTTCCATGTATTTCTATCGTATTGGTATAATCTCAATGCTTTTTGTAATGTGAAGAACATTTCATGAGCATTGTAATTTGAGAAACTAAATCCGTTTCCTTCTTTAGTATATTGATTATAAGGGTTTACTGTGTCTCTTAATCCACCAGTTTCTCTAACTATTGGTAATGTACCATATCTCATAGCTATCATTTGACCTATTCCGCATGGTTCAAATAATGAAGGCATTAAGAATATATCACTAGCTGCGTATATTTGTTGGGCTAATGAACTATCAAAAGTTATATTAGCTGATACCTTATGAGGATAGTGAGAATCATAATAATGGAACATTGATTGATATTGATTTTCTCCTGTTCCTAATATAACTAATTGTAAATTTTCATTTATAATCTCTGGCATCATAAAAGATATTAAATCTAAACCTTTTTGTGAAACCAATCTAGATACTATACCTACCATTGGAATATTTGGGTTAACTTCTAATTTTAAAAGTTTTTGTAATTCAATTTTGTTTTGTACTTTTCTATCTAGCGAGTTTATATCATAATTCACAAATATATTTGGATCTGTTTGTGGATTATTTATATCGTAATCTATTCCATTTAAAATACCTACTAATTTATGTTGGTTTGATCTTATCAATCCATCTAAAGTATTTCCATAGAATTCTGTTTTTATTTCGCCTGCATAAGTTGGACTTACTGTTGAAACTTTATCAGCAAAATTTATACCAGCTTTCATAAAGTTTATTTGTCCATGGTATTCTATATCTCCATTATAGAAATGACCAGGGTCTACATCTAATACATCTCCAAGTATTTCTTTTGGGAAAATACCTTGATATTGTAAATTATGTATAGTATACATAGTTTTAATATTTCTATATCTTGGTATATAGCTGTATTTTTCTTTTAATAGTAATGGTAGCATTCCTGTATGCCAATCATTCATATTGATTACATCAGGATAAAAACCTAATTTATCTATAGATTTTAAGACAGCGTTTGTGAAGAATAGAAATCTTTCTGCATCATCTCCATGTCCATATATACTGTCTGCTCCATCTCTTTTAAAGTAGTATTCATTATCTATGAAGTAGAATGTTACTCCATCTAATTCTAATTGCTCTACTCCACAGTATTGACTTCTCCATGCTACATCAACACTAAATTCTCCTACTTTTTTTAGTCTGTCTTTTAAGTATGTAGGTATTGTTGAGTATTTTGGAATCATTACCCTAACATCTACACCTTCTCTTTTTAATGCTTTAGGTAATGCATATGCAACATCGCCTAAGCCTCCTGTTTTAGCAAAGGGCCAACACTCTGCTGTCACATAAAGGACCTTCATTTTTTCTACCCCCTTATTAAACTGTTTCATTTTTCTCAATTACCATCGGATAATCTTTATCTCCTTTTAGTTCTTTATTTGAACTTATAGTTACATTTTTATCTAATATTACGTTTTCTAATACTACGTTATCGCCAATTTTACAACTTTGCATTATTACTGAATTTCTAATAACTGCACCTTTTCCTATTTTTACTTTTCTGAATAAAGTAGAGTCCTGTACTGTACCGTCTATTTGGCAACCAGTTGCTATAAATGACCCTCTTACTTCAGCATCTTCTCCATACATAGTTGGTGCTTGTGATTTATCTTTAGTAAAGATTTTTCTATTTGATCTAAATAATTCTCTAGAAACTTCCTCTGTTAAAAATTCTTTACTTGCTTCATAATAACTTTTTAATGAATTTATACACTTTAAGTAGCCTTCATATTTATAAGCTCCTACTTGTATATTATCTAATTGATTTATTATGTAGTCTTCTATATAAGAGTAAGTTCCCATGCTAGCAATACTATATATACACTCTATAAAGTCTATACGTCTCATTATAAAAGTATCCATACATATATTTGCACTAGGGAAAGTATTTAAGTTGTTACCTACATTTTTTACTCTTTTATCTTTATCTATATTTAAAGTGTTGCAATTTTTAAAGTCTTTATTTGCATTAT
>CALEBD010000171.1 GCA_937944945.1 uncultured Clostridium sp.
AAGATGACGAAACTAAAAAAGAAGCTGTAGATGTAATTTGCAACCAAATTGTAGACTTAGCATTGCTTGCAAACAAAGAATTAAGTGCAGATGAATTAGATTTATTTATCAAGAGAAGTAATGAATTGATGAGTAGAGTTATATCATTATAAAACAGAGTATAAACTTGTGAAATATAAAATAAATTAAAAGAGGGACTATACAATATAAGTAATTTTATTGTATAGTCCCTTTAATGTTTTGGATTAAATTTTATTAGTCTGATTCGCCTATTTCAACAGTTTTTAATTCCTTTTTATGTAATATATCATAAAGAATTGGAACAATAAATAGCGTTAATAATGTAGCGTATAATAAACCACCTATTGTAACTATTGATAAACCTTGTGATAATTCAGAACCCATACCAACTCCTAACGCCATAGTCGACATAGCAAGTATAGTTGTTAAAGCAGTCATAAGTATAGGTCTTATACGCGTTCTACCAGCTTCTAACAAGGCATCATGCTTATTGGCTCCATCAAGTCGTAATTGGTTTACATAGTCCACAAAGACTATACCATTATTAACAACTATACCAGCAAGAACTAAGAATCCTAACATAGAAGTTACACTTAGTACTTGTCCAGTAATTAATAATGCTAATAAACCTCCTGTAAATGCAAGTGGTATAGTAAACATTACGATAAATGGTGATAATAATGATTGGAATTGAGCAACCATTATTAAGTAAATAAATACTATAGCAAGTATTATCATAAGGATTAAGTCTTTCATAGTAGTATTTATTGTTTCAGTTTCTCCTCCTAACTCAATACTATAGCCTGAAGGAGTTTTATATTTATCAATTTTTGATTGTATTTTACGACTTACTAAACCGATATTGTGGCTATCATCAACTGATGCTGAGACAGTTAAATAACGAGTTTGGTTAGTGTGATTTATTGATGATGGAGTATTTGCACTACCTATAGAAGCAATTTCACTTAAAGCTATAGTAACATCTTCATTATTTTGAGTACCTTTTATATTTAAAGACTCTAAGTTTTCTAATGTAGGTTCTGTAGCGCTTTTTACAACTACATCTAAATCATTTCCATTTTGAGTTATAGATGTTGAGTTTCTTTCTGATTTTAGTCCCTCAGAAACTTGTTGATATACTTGTGCAACTGTAAGACCATATTTCATAGCAGCTTCTTTATCAACACTAATACGTTGTTCAACTTCTATATTATCTAAATCACTTTTTATATCAGTAACACCTTTAACTGATTTTAGTAATTTTGTCATATCTTCAGATATAGATTGAAGTTTGTCTAAGTTATTTCCTTTGATTTTGATACTTATTCCACTTGATAACATACTTCCAGTATCCATAGCAGATTCATTAACTGTTATATCATAACCTAAAGATTTTGTTTTATCTTTTATCATTTTAGCAATTTCTTTATTAGAATGTTTCATATCTTCTTTTAAAAGGATATAAGCAGAAACACTTTTTTTAGAAGAATCAGTGATGCTACCTGAACCTGTCATTGCGCCAACACCTTGGACATCTCGAAGTTCTTTTACTATGTTTACAAATTCATCACTAGCACTTTCTAAATCAGCTTGTGTTACTTCTTGACCTTCTTTTGCTGAGATAGTTGCTGTCATTTGAGTAGAACTCATATCAGGCATGAATGCAGTTCCCATTTTTGTAGCACTATATCCAGCTAAAACTAAAAGTAATAATGCACCCACAAGTATAACTGCTTTATGTCTCAATGCATTGTCTAATACATATTCATATCCATCAACAAGTTTATTAAAGAATTTGTGTTCAACTTGATCTTTGCTAGTTAATATATTAGATGCCATGCAAGGAACTAAAGTAAGAGCCATTAATAAACTCGCAATAAGTGAATATGCGATTGTAAGACCCATATCGACGAATAATTGTCTTGTTATACCGTCTGTAAATACTATCGGTAAAAATACACATATAGTCGTTAGAGTAGAGGCACATATTGCGTTTGAAACTTGTTTAGCACCATAGACAGCGGCTTTATATTTGCTTACACCGTTATTTCTCATTCTATAGATATTTTCGATGACAACTATACTATTATCAACAAGCATACCAACGCCAAGAGCTAAACCAGATAGTGAAATCATGTTTAGAGATATACCTGTGAAGTACATTAAAACTACTGCAAATAGTAAACTCATAGGTATACTTAGAGCTATTATTATAGTAGGTTTAATACTTCTTAAGAAAATTAAAAGTACTATTATTGCTAATACACCACCATAAATTAAATTATCCAGTATACTATCGATAACCATATCTATGTATATACCTTGGTCCATTAGAGAAAGTATATGTAATTTATCATTTTTACTAGTTAAATTATCTATAGTTTTATTTAGTTTATAGCAAACTGAAGAAGTAGAAGCTGTACTAGTTTTTTCTATAGATAAAATAATTCCTGGGTTTCCATTTGTATATGAATCACTTGTGCTATTTCCATATTCAATGTTTGTAACATCTTTTAAATAAACATCAGCAATATCCTCTAATGAGAATAGAAGAAGATTCTCAATCTCATCTTTAGAAGTAAATTTATCACCGACTTTAACTGAATATTTATCAGCACCATCTTCAACATATCCAGCAGGCATAGAGAAGTTTTCTGCCGAAAGAACTGAATCAATTGTTTCAGGTGTGATTTTATTTGATATATCTGCAGCCTTTAAAGCCTCTTCTCTTGCTTTTTCTATTTCTTCTTTAGAAGACTTAAGTGTAGCTTTTTGTTCACTTACTTGTGAAGCTGCTTTTGATAATTCATCATTTAATGATGAACGAGAACTTTCAAGCTCTGTTTTTTGAGATTGTAACTTTTGAAGTTGAGCTTGTAAATCACTAGTAGAACCAGTATTGCTTGATATAGAGTTTTCGATTTCTTTTATAGAATTGTCTATTTGAGTACTGGTACTATCTAATTCAGAAAGTTTTTGTTGTATTTGAGATTCAGATTGTTGTTGACTTTCGTCTAAGCTAGAGATAGATTTATCTATCTCATCAATTTGATCATCAAATTTCTTATTTACACTTTCTTGAATTTCTTGATTAACAGAATCTATTTTATCAGGGTCTAAAGTGACTTGTAACTGTCTTTCCACAAGACCACTTGCAGTTACTGATGCCACGCCATCAACACGTTCTAATTTAGGAATAACTTCATTATTAACATATCTAGAAATTTCCTCATTAGACATTCCATCGACATCTACACTTACCATCATTACTGGCATCATATCAGGATTTAGTTTCATAAGAGTAGTAGACCCAA
>CALEBD010000172.1 GCA_937944945.1 uncultured Clostridium sp.
TGATATGGCTTGCGAAATTGTATCTAAAAGCAATAATGATCCTAAAAAGGTAAAAGAAATCGTCTTAGAAAGAGGATTATTAGATAAAAATAAATTAGATGAAATCTTAAATTACAACCATTCTATAACTTATTTATAAGATTCACTGCGTTCATATCGCAGGCGACTTCGTCCGTTGCTCAAAGATTCACTGCGTTCATATCGCCAACGACTTCGTCCGTTGCTCAAAGATTCACTGCAGCCATTCGCGGTCGACTTTGTTCATTCTTTAGATTTACTTTTATATATTATAAAAAAAGAGTGTAGCAGTTTAACACTACTACACTCTCTCAACAAAAATATATCACAAATATTAACTTACATTTATGATATAATTTTTTATGAAAAATACATTGACTTTTCTATAAAAAAATTATACAATAATATTCCACCTCAAAAATTTGAGGTCTTTAAAATACTTAATACTTACACAAAATACTTACACAAAAAATTATACGAATAAAAATAATTTATAGCCTTCTATCTACGATAGAAGGCTCATTTTCTATATATAAAAATTTATCTACAATTTATTTTCCTATCAAATACAATTTACACATAGTATAAATTTTGAGAAGGGTAAACTGCTTCACAAGTCACATCTATACCTAATTTTCTAAATGTTTGTTCATCATCTTTGCTAAGCATAGTAGTTGAATGAGCTTGTGCTCCTTCTAATTTTACTAATTGATCCATAGCCATTTGAGCTGCTGGATTTGTAACTGCACATATTGAAAGTGCTGTTAATACTTCTTCTAAGCTTAATGAAACTTGTCTACTTCCTAAAGTATCAGTTTTTAATTTTATGATTGGTTCTAATATAACTGGTGATATTAATAACATATCATCTGGAATATTAGCTAGAACTTTTACTGCATTTAATACTGCTGCTGCACTAGCTCCCATTAATTCTGAGCTTCTTCCTGTTATTATATTTCCATCATTTAATTCTAATGCTACTACTGTGCATAATTCATCTTTTTCTCCAGCTGCTTTTAATTTTTCGCTATATTCTCTAGCTGGTATAACAACTTTTCTATCTTCAGGTTTTAAGTTTGATTTTTCCATTATTAAAGACATAGTTTCATATGAACTTTTATTTACTTCACCTTTTTTGTATTCACAACCAGTTTTAAAGTATCTTCTTATTATTTCTTGTCTTGATGCTTCGCTTACTGCTTCATCATCATATATTCCGAATCCTACTCTATTAACACCCATATCTGTTGGTGATTGGAATATTGACTCTTCTCCTGTTATTTTTTCTATTATCTTTTTAAGAACAGGGAATAACTCTAAATCTCTGTTGTAGTTTGTAGCTTTTACTCCATATCTATCTAAATGGAATGAATCTATCATATTTACGTCTTTTAAATCTACAGTTGCAGCTTCATATGCTACGTTTACTGGATGATTTAAATGAAGATTCCAAACTGGGAATGTTTCGAATTTTGAATATCCTACAGAATTTCCTCTTTTATGTTCATGATATAATTGGCTTAAACAAGTTCCTAATTTACCACTGTTTGGTCCTGGAGCTGTAACAACAACTATTGGTTTAGTAGTTTCTATATATGGGTTTGCACCATATCCTTCATCACTAACTATTGTATCTACATCAGATGGATACCCTTTAGTTGGAGCATGTTTGTAAACTTTTATACCACGACGCTCTAATTTATTTATAAATACTGTAGTTGCAGGTTGTCCTTCATATCTTGTTATAACTACACTGTTTACATCTAATTCATAAGTTCTTAAATCATCTATTAATCTTAGAACTTCCATATCGTAAGTTATACCGAAATCGCCTCTTTTTTTGTTTCTTTCGATATCTCCAGCATAAACACAGATTACAACCTCTAATTGATCTTTGATATGTTGTAATACTTTTATCTTAG
>CALEBD010000173.1 GCA_937944945.1 uncultured Clostridium sp.
TATCTCTCCTAACTTTTTACAAGTAGCTTCCCCCCCTAAACTGTACATAACTTTAAGCATCTCTAAAGTTTCTGGATAATCCTCTTTATCCTTCTGTAAAAATTCTTTCCATTCACTTGTACTTATATTTGGATTATAATCCTTATCTGGTGGCCAATAAACATCTTGTTCATATGCCATAAAAGATAATTCTTTAAAATTTCTATAACCATATTTACCATATTTTATTTTATCTAATAGTAAAGCACATAATTGAATATACTGTTCACCATTTGGTATGTTTTTAAATTTATTTAATTCTTTAATAAATTGTTCTGGAAGAATTTTTTCACTAATAATAAATTCTCTATTTTTTGAGTCTAGGTTTATATAAGTTTTTGGACGGATCCAGTATAATCCCATTGTAATATTCCACTGAATACCTTTTTGTTTAATTACTTTGTTATATGCAGATTCTATTTTAAATTTATTTTCTTGTGTAGGATTATCAGCATATCTAATTGCTGATTCAAAAACTTTCCACAAATTATCTATATCATTTTCTCCTCTTTCTTCTTCAAAATAAAAAAAAGCAGCTCTACGATTATCGACTAATGGAATTCCATCAAAGCTAGATGGTAGTTTATTTTTAAGATTAAATTGTTTTGCAATTTCACCTAAAATACGCTTACGGTTATCATCTGTTATACCTTTATTAAATAATCCAAAAATCGTAAAAGGATCTATATCTAATATATTACCATCAATCTCCATTTTAGGTAACTTCATATCTATTTCTTCATAAACATTTTGAATTTTTGAAATAAGGCCTTTCCTATCATTTTTATATTTCAATAACCTTGTTGCAAATTCTTCATAAATATCTCCCCAATTAAATATACCTATATTCATCTACTATACCCCTTTTCAAGCTAACAATTTTTACTTTAATTATATCAAATGAATAATATGTATATAGTAAAAACTAGGCCTTTTAAAATATTCATTTAATGTACTTTTCTATACAATAAAAAAAGCCTTGAAGTTAATAACTTCAAGACTTTTATAAATACCATATATGATAATACTATCTTTTTGAGAATTGAGGTGCTCTTCTTGCAGCCTTTAATCCGTATTTCTTTCTTTCTTTCATTCTAGCATCTCTAGTTAAGAATCCAGCTTTTTTAAGCTCTGATCTTAATTCAGCATCAGCTTTTAATAAAGCTCTAGATATACCATGTCTTATAGCACCAGCTTGTCCAGTGAATCCTCCACCTTCAACTCTTACTATAACGTCATATTTGTTTTCATTGTTAGTTAAAACTAATGGTTGTTTAACATCTCTTATTAATGTATCGTAATCGAAATATTCGTCTAATGCTCTTCCGTTTACTGTTATGTTTCCTTCACCTGCAACTAATCTAACTCTAGCTACAGAGCTTTTTCTTCTTCCTGTTCCGTAGAATTGTACTTTTTCCATGATAACTCCTCCTTTCACCTAGTTAAATTAGAAGCTTATTACTTCTGGTTTTTGAGCTGCATGAGTATGTTCTGCTCCTGCGAATACTCTTAATCTAGTCATCATTCTAGCTCTTAATTTATTTTTTGGTAACATTCCGCTAACTGCATGTGCTACTACTTCTTCTGGTTTCTTTTCCATCATTTCTCTGTAAGAGATTTCTTTTAATCCACCTACATAACCAGTGTGGTATCTATAGTATTTTTGATCTAATTTTTTTCCTGTTAAAACTACTTTTGATGCATTTACAACAACAACGAAGTCTCCACCGTCTACATGTGGTGTAAATGTTGGTTTATGTTTTCCTCTTAATATAGTTGCTATTTCTGTAGCAAGACGACCTAATGTTTTTCCTTCAGCGTCAACTAAGTACCAATTTCTTTGTACTTCAGCTGGTTTAGCTATATAACTTTTCATGGTTGTCCCTCCTTCTTAATTTTCAAAAATTTTATTTTACCGTTTTATATAAAGTCCGGGGCGTTGTGGACTTATTAACACATTCCTATATATTCTAATACAACTACGAAAAAGTGTCAAGGGTTTAATAGTTAACTTTTTTGAGAAATAAACCATGCGCAGGCGCTGTGTGACCACACATTGACCTACTTTTGGAATTTATTATTTCTTCCATATTATGTTTAATTCTGCCTCGACCTATATCCACAAGTGTACCTACAATTATCCTTACCATATTGTATAAAAATCCATTTCCACTCACTTCAATAGATATCATTCCGTCGTTTTCTTTTATATCGACATCATAGATAGTTCTCACTGTATCTTTTACTGATGAGCCAGAACTCATAAATCCGCCAAAATCATGTGTACCAATTAAATATTTGGCTTCTGAGCGAATTTTATCTAAATCTAAGTCATACCTCACATGATATGATAAATCCTTGTATAAAGGGCTTCTGTAAGGTTTATTGTAGATTAAATATCTATATGTCTTTCCACAAGCATTATATCGTGCGTGAAAGTCTATGTCAACCTCTTCGCATGATATTACAGAAATATCTTTTGGCAATTTGGCATTTAATGCATCAGGTACTCTATCTGCTGGTATGTTACATTCTGTTTTAAAGTTCGCCACTTGACCTAGGGCGTGCACACCTGCATCTGTTCTTCCCGATGCAGTAACTTTTACTTCTTCTTTTGTTATTTCATATATGGCTTTTTCTACTGTTCCTTGAATCCCAAGTGCATTGGGTTGTTTTTGCCATCCACAGTAGTCTTTACCGTTATATTGTAAAGTAATCTTTAAGTTTCTCATTAATTACCTCTTCAATCTTAAATTATTTTACTTTGTAAGTATTTATAAATAAAAAACTGTTAATTGTTCTTTAATTTAAAAAATTGATTTTTAGACGTAATATAGCTTATAAAATACTTTATCACATAATCTAAAAATCAATTTTTATAATTGTTATTTACAGTTTTACTTATTAAATTATACTAATATGTGTATAAATCTACTTGCTATACTTCCTGCTAAGAATAGTATCATAAGTAAATATGCTACTTTGTCGGCAGTAGTAATAACAGCCTGTCTCATTTTTGTTCTGTTATATCCACCTCTATAACATCTAGCTTCCATAGCCATAGCTAATTCGTCAGCCCTTCTGAAAGCACTTACGAATAATGGTACTAATAATGGTACTAAGTTTTTCGCTCTGTTTATAAGGTTGCTACTTTCAAAATCAGCCCCTCTAGACATTTGAGCTTTCATTATTTTATCTGTTTCATCTAATAATGTTGGTATAAAACGTAATGCTATAGTCATCATCATTGCTAGTTCATGTACTGGTAGACCTATTTTGTTAAATGGTGATAGAAGTCTTTCTATACCGTCTGTTAATTGTATTGGTGATGTTGTAAGTGTTAATAAAGATGTACCTACAACTAAGTATATTAATCTAATAGCCATAAATATCGCTTGTCTTAGACCTGCATCAGTAATTTTTAAAAATCCTAATTGAAGTTTAACTCCTCCAACAACAAGTACTTCTCCAGGTAAACAAAACATATTTATTACAAATGTGAATAATAGAATCCATCTTAAAGGCTTTAGTCCCTTCATCATATATTTCATAGGGATATCAGATGCCTTAACTACAGCTGCTATTATTGCAAATATAATTGCATATGGCCAAAATTGATTTACTACGAATAGAGCAATCATAAATATAATTGCTGCTATAATTTTTGTTCTCGGATCTAATTTATGGATTTTAGAATTTGCTGGATAATATTGACCTATAGTTATATCTTTTAACATTTCTTTCTTCCTCTCATAACTTTTAGTATTTCGTCTTTGACTTCCTCTACTGTAAGTATGTCTGGTCTTATATCAAAGCCTTTTTGTCTTAATTTAGTTGCTAATTCTAATACTTGAGGCACATCTAGGCCTATTTCTCTTAGTTTGTCAGCATGAGAAGTGAAGACTTCTCTAGGTGTTCCCATAAATTCTATTTTTCCATGATTCATAACAATTATTGTTTGGGCAAGTTTTGCCATATCATCCATACTGTGTGATGAAAGTATTATAGTTATATTATTGTCACGATGTAATTTTTTAATCAGATTAAATATTTCATCTCTACCACCTGGGTCTAATCCTGCTGTCGGTTCATCTAATATAAGTACTTCTGGGTTCATAGCTATTACACCAGCTATTGCTACCCTACGTTTTTGACCACCTGATAAATCAAAAGGTGATTTATCTTTATATGTTTCGTAGTCAAGTCCAACTGCTTCCATCGAATTTTTTACTCTTTTGCTTATTTCAGCTTCATCTAGTCCTAAGTTTCCTGGACCAAATGCAATATCTTTTTCTACAGTTTCTTCAAATAATTGATACTCTGGATATTGAAAAACTATCCCTACTCTTTTTCTAATTTCAGTTAAATTTAAATCTTTATCTGTTATATTAAAACCATTTACTATAATTTGACCAGAAGATGGCTTTAATAAACCATTTAAATGTTGTATTAATGTTGATTTTCCAGAACCAGTATGTCCAATTAAACCAACAAAGTCATTATCTTTTATCTCAAAAGAAATATCATCAAGAGCCTTGCTTGCAAAAGGCATTCCTTCATCATATATATGAGTTAAATTCTTTACTATAACTGACATAATTTATCCACCATTTCATCCACTGTTAATATGTCATCATCTAAATCTAGTCCTTCTTCTCTTAAAAGGCTAGCTAGTTCTGTCATATAAGGTACATCTAGACCTATTTCCTTTAATAAATCTACATTTTTAAATACCTCTTTTGGAGTCCCTTCTAATAGTTTTTTACCTTTGTCTACAACAACTACTCTATCAGCTTGGACAGCTTCTTCCATATAATGAGTTATATGTAAAGTTGTAATATTCTCTTCTTTATTTAATTTTTTTATTACGTTCATAACTTCTTTTCTACCTGATGGGTCTAACATTGCTGTAGCTTCATCAAATATAATACATTTAGGTCTCATAGCTATAATACCTGCTATTGCAACCCTTTGTTTTTGACCACCTGATAATAAATGAGGTTGTCTATCCTTTAATTCATAAATACCAACACTTTTTAGAGCATCTTCAACTCTTTCTCTGATTAATGTTGGCTCTACACCAAGATTTTCTGGACCAAACGCAACATCTTCTTCTACTATTGTTGCTACTATTTGGTTATCTGGATTTTGGAATACCATTCCTGCAGTTTGTCTAATATTCCATAGTTTTGACTCATCTTTTGTATTCATACCATCGATATAAATATCACCTTGAGTTGGTACTAAAATTGCATTTAAATTTTTAGATAAAGTTGATTTACCTGATCCATTATGACCTATTATTGCAACAAATTCACCTTGTTTTACTTCTAAGCTCAAATCATCTATTGCTTTAAATTTAGAATCTATCGTTACATATTCAAAGGTCATATCCTTTACATTTATTATATTTTCCATCTCATATACTCCTTTATAAAGCAGTAGTTTAAAAACT
>CALEBD010000174.1 GCA_937944945.1 uncultured Clostridium sp.
TTTTATATATAATATATCTATTTAATCTTTATTAAGTATAGCTTTTTTGATAATTTTATCTCAAAAACGTATATTATATGTATATCTAGTATCTATTTGTTATTAAAATTTTATCAATTTATGTCTATACGTTTTCACTTTTTAAGTATATAATATTATTGATGGGTAAGTCTTGTAAATTTTTAACTATTTTTGAATTTATGGAGGTATAAGATGTTAGTTTCTGCTAAAGAAATGTTAGTAAAAGCAAAAAAAGGAAAATATGCAGTAGGTCAATTTAATATAAACAACTTAGAATGGACAAAAGCTATATTATTAACTGCACAAGAAAATAATTCACCAGTTATATTAGGTGTATCTGAAGGTGCAGGAAAATATATGTGTGGATATAAAACTATAGTTGGAATGGTTGAAGGTATGTTAGAAGAATTAAACATAACTGTTCCAGTTGCTCTTCACTTAGACCACGGTTCTTTTGAAGGCGCAAAAGAAACTATAGCTGCTGGATTCTCTTCAGTAATGTTCGATGGTTCTCACTATGGAATAGAAGAAAATATAGAAAAAACTAAAGAAATAGTTGCCCTAGCTCACTCTAAAGGAATATCTGTTGAAGCAGAAGTTGGTTCTATAGGGGGAGAAGAAGACGGTGTTGTAGGTGCTGGTGAAGTTGCTGACCCTGCTGAATGTAAGAGAATAGCTGATTTAGGAATAGACTTCTTAGCTGCTGGTATAGGTAATATACACGGTAAATATCCAGAAAATTGGGCTGGATTAAACTTCGAAGTTTTAGGAAAAATAAATGAAGCTACTGGAGATATGCCATTAGTATTACATGGTGGTAGTGGTATACCTGATGAAATGATAAAAGAAGCTATATCTTTAGGTGTTGCTAAAATAAATGTTAATACTGAGTGCCAATTAGTATTTGCTGAAGCAACTCGTAAATATGTTGAAGAAGGAAAAGATCAACAAGGTAAAGGATATGACCCTCGTAAATTATTAGCTCCAGGTTTTGAAGCTATCAAAGCTTGTGTTAAAGAAAAAATGGAATTATTCGGTTCTATAGGACAAGCTTAATTCTAAACAGTTAAAAATATTAACGATTATATAAGGATTGGAGATAATCTCTTCAATCCTTTTTCTTATTTGTATAAATAAAAATGTACTTAGTTTATGCGCCAACGACTTCGTCCGTTGCTTAAAATTCGCTTCGCTCATGGCGCCAACGACTTCGTCCGTTGCTTAAAATTAAAAAAACGAACCTTTGGTTAATAATAATCTTGTACAAGTACAAAATCAATAACAACCGAAGATTCGTAAAATATTTTTATTTATTTAACTTAAATGTCTTTAACTATAGAATTTAGATGCACCTACTAATTGTCTTTTAGAAACAATTTTCGCAAGGTTTTTTAAAGAGGCGATTTTAATATCTTCAAAACTTACTAAAAATACAAATTTAAAATCAGTAAATTCTTCATTTATATTATAAACCTCAAAATAACATTTTATATTGTCCATACAATAAATATCTTGAAGCTCCTCTTCTATCTCGTCTGTAGTATCTTTTAAGAAACGTCTTACATCATCAAATATTATTTCAAAAAATGATTCGTCAACTGATTCTCCTAGTTCTTCAATAGCCTCTAGTATTTCTTCTTTTGAAAATACTCGCTCTGATAATTCACAGTCAAACACCATGATATTATCTTGATTTATTGAATTAGATATATCTTGTAAATAACCAATATCTTGGCGTGCATCAAGAATATCTTTAACCTCTTTACTATTTACATGAAAATTCCCTTTTCTATTTTTTAATTTTAATTCTATCATTAAACTTCGCCTCCTCTCAGCAAGCCAACTTAATTATAGTTTATCAATAACATTTTTAATTTCTTTCCAAGAAGAAACTCTAATTATGTTTTTATGATCTATATCTTTATTATAATTACAATCAATTAATATTACTTTTATTCCCCCCTCTGCCAAGTGTAAGGCGTTCATTGGGTGGTCTTCTATAAAAATATCACATTCTAGCTCTTTCGCTTTGTTAAGTTTCCTATCTGTTCCAAGTAAATAAAGAGGCACATATGATAATTCTTGCTTTTTAAGCCAGTCCATAGTAATTTCTTCTAAAGTGGAATTCCTTGCTGTTACAAAGAATAAATTGTTTTCTTTATATAATTCACCAACAACTTCTTTAGCTCCTTCAACAACATGTGCTTCGGAATATGAATTTAAATAATTTGAATGAAGTTTATCTAACATACCTTCAAAAGTATCTCCATATAACTCAGCCCAATATACTGTTGTATAATCCTCTTCAGTCAAATCCCTCTTATATATACTATTTAGATACGGTAGATAATGATATGGACTTGTAATAGTTCCATCAATATCAATACATATATTTAAATTTTTCATAGTCTTTCTCCTGTTTTTAAGAATTCATTATACCATATACTCTAGTATAATTCAAAAAGGTACGTATAGCTATATCTTATTGCAATTTTAACATATAATCACTATTTCTGCACAAAAAATAAGATAGAAATAGTGTATTTACTTTCTAATTTCTATCTTATTTTTGATTGTATTTTATTCATTTTTAATTGATTCTTCTAGTTCATTAATTTTCTTTTTATATTGATTTATTTTTTCATCTGATTGCTTTATATATTTCTGTATATTTGAAATAGAAGTTATATCTTTATTGTTTACGACATTATATGTTTCTTCTACTGCTTTGTATTTTAATTTATAAGCATCTTTCATGCATTCAGTACATTCATTTAATACTTCTGTGTATTCTTGTTGTGATAATTCTGGTGTATCCATATCGTCGTATATTTCGACTACTCTATCACACATATATTTAGCTTTTTCTATATCGTCTTTAACTTTATCTATATCATTTAAAGATGTTTTTATATCAGTTGCATAAGCTACACATTCTTTTATTGGGTTTAGTGCAATATCTTCTATAGATCTAATGTCTTTTTTGTATTGTTTTATTGTAGATAAATCTTCTTCTACATGGTTTACATCTAAGTTAGATGTGTATATATCTCTGTAGTTCATTACCATTGAATGGTTTTCGCTGTTTTCTATTTGTTTTATTCCGCTAATATACATGTTGCTTATTACTATTGTTGTTGCCAATACTACATATGTACATGCGTAAATACATGCTCGACTAAACTTCTTGTAATTTTTAAATAAAACTATTAAAGGTATCAAATAAAAAAATATAAATACTAATATCCATCTCATAAGCACAATCTCCTTTTCCGCACTCAAACTAAATACTCATTGTAATGTATTTTTAGTATTTACATTTTTTATAAATATTAATCAATAAATAAGAAATTCTTTGTTAGAAAAATATATTTTCTCAATATATTTTTAATCAAGCACTTTAATTAATTTAAAATCAAGATAATCGCTTGATGCAAGAACGTATTCTATACCGTTTCTAACGCCTTTAAGCCCCATTGAAAATGAGTCCTTTCCATGTAAATGACCATAGATTACTTTTTTTACATTATATTTCTCATATAATTTTGTAAACTCCGACTCTTCTAGTTGGTCATTTGTAGGTGGGTAATGAGTTATAACAATTAAGTCAGTATACCCATTTTGTATTGCAGATTGTATCGACATTTCTAATCTCAATACTTCTCTTTTATATATTTTCATATCATTACTATCAAATTTTACTTCATTAGGACAAAGCCATCCTCTACTTCCACATATCGCATAATCACCGTATGTAAAATATCCATTTTGGATAAAATTCATATCTTCTCTTTGATATGCAGCATTTATTTTTGAAAGAGATGACCACCAATAATCATGGTTTCCTTTTATAAAAATCTTCTTACCTGGAAGTGACTCAATTATATCTAAGTCTGCCTTTGCCTCGTTTAAATTCATAGCCCATGAAGTATCTCCAAGAACTAATACCGTATCACCATCTTTTACTGTTTCATTCCAGTTATCGGCTATCTTTTTCTCATGATTGTCCCAATTATCACCGAATATATTCATAGGTTTAGGATTTTCCGTTGAAAAATGTAAGTCACCTATTGCATATAATCCCATAAATTCATCTCCTCTCGCAAATATCTTATTTTACGATAACCTAATTACTATTAATATTTTTGAAATATTATTTAACCCCCCTTGATAACATGTC
>CALEBD010000175.1 GCA_937944945.1 uncultured Clostridium sp.
TGTACTATGACTTTTGATGAAAATGGAAGAAGGTTTACAGGATGTTTACCAGAAAGTATGGTAGTTACATTACAAGGATTAGGAGCAGATGCAGTAGGGGTTAACTGCTCACTAGGGCCAGACTTATTATTACCAATAGTAGAAAAAATACTTACAAGAGCAACTATACCAGTAATGGTACAAGCAAATGCAGGCTTACCATGTATCAAATGTGGTGAAGCTGTATATGATATGACGGCAGAACAATTTTTAAGCGGTGCATCTAAGTTTATAAAAATGGGTGCAAAAATTATAGGTGGATGTTGTGGTACAAATCCTGAATTTATAAAAGCTTTATCACAAAATATAAAAAATGTAGAAGTCAAACCAATCGAAAAGAATTTAGAATGTGTGGTTTGCTCTCCATCAAAAATTGTTGAGATAACAGGACCAACAGTAATGGGAGAAAGATTAAATCCAACAGGAAGAAAACCGCTACAAGATGCATTAATAAGTGGAAATTTAGATTATGTTGTTAGTTTAGGTCTTGATCAAGTTGAGGAAGGCTCTGAAATATTAAACATGAATGTAGGTCTTCCTGAAATAGACGAAAAAGCTATGATGCCAAAAGTTATAAAGACATTACAAGAGATTATAAACGTACCGATACAGATTGACTCATCTAACGCGGACGCATTAGAACAAGGACTTAGATATTATAACGGAAGAACAATTGTAAACTCAGTAAATGGCAAAGAAGAATCACTAAATAAAATACTTCCTCTTGCACAAAAATATGGAGCTGGCTTAGTAGGATTAACATTAGATGAAGCTGGAATACCTAAAACAGCAGAAGGAAGATTTGAAATAGCTAAAAAAATTGTTGAAAGAGCAGAAAGTTATGGAATAAGAAGACAAGATATATTTATAGACTGTTTATCTTTAACAGTATCAGCACAACAAGAAGAAGCTATGGAAACTATAAAAGCTATTAGAATGGTAAAAGAAAACCTAGGTTGTAAAACTATTTTAGGGGTTTCTAATATATCATTTGGAGTTCCAAATAGAAAAGCACTAAACTCAACATTTTTAAATTTAGCACTAGGTGCTGGGCTTGATTTAGCGATAATAAATACATCAGAACCTGTTATGATGGAATCTATGTATGCATATAGAGTGATAAACAATATAGACAAAGGTTGCGAAAAATATATAGAAAAATATATGGATAATACAACTATATCAATCAACAAAACATCTAACAATAACCAAAAAGATATGTCTTTAGATATGTTAGTTGAAAGAGGATTAAAAGAAGAAACGAAAGAATTAACATATAAGTTGCTTGAAGAATATGATGGACATTATATTTTAGACGAAATGTTAATACCTGCTCTTGATAAAATTGGAGTAAAATATGACAAAGGAGAAATATTCTTACCTCAAATGATTCAAGCAGCAGAAACAATAAAAGTAGCATTAAACATCATAAAAGATAAGTTAAATGCTAATATTGATAATACAAATGGAACAAAAGGTAAAATAATAATTGCTACAGTAAAAGGCGATATACATGATATCGGTAAAAATATCGTAAAAATCATGCTAGAAAATTATGGATATGAAGTTATCGATTTAGGAAAAGATGTTCCAATTGAGACAGTAGTAGAAACTGCTAAAAAACAAAACATAAAGCTAATCGGATTAAGCGCCCTAATGACAACAACTGTACAGAATATGAAGGATACAATACAAGCTATAAAAGATGCTGGCATTGATGCAAAGGTTATAGTTGGGGGTGCAGTTTTAACAGAAGAATATGCAAAAAAAATAAATGCAGACTACTATGCAAAAGACGCAAAAAGCTCTGTTGAGATAGCAAAACTCACTTTTTAAAAAATAATGTGGAAATCAAGTATAAAAGTATGTTAAAATATAAAAGATATTTAAGGGGAACAAATTTATTTTTTCCCCTTAAATAATGTAGCAAAATATGCTACTATATTGAATATAGGTCATTAATTTAGAAATTTATATAAATTTTAATTAATGATGTTAAATTAAAAATTTCTCGTCAACACAAAAAGAGGCTATATAATAGCCTCTTTTTGTTTTGCAAAAATTTAAAATGATAATAAAATACCAACTACTGCTGATAAAGCAATATATATAACTGGATGTTTATTTGTATATTTTATTAAGAAGAATAAAATAAATGCAAAAATAATTGATTTAAAGTTAAATAAATCGACAAATTTGGATGTAATATTATATTTATCTAAATAAAACATAGTTATTTCTACAACGCCCCAGCAAGCACCTACTATTAGACCAGTCGAAGTTGGTCTTATTGTATGAAAAACAGCCTCTACATATGGATTTTGTTTGAACTTCTTTAAGAATTTAGAAATAATAACTATAATAACTAATGCTGGACAAATTAATCCCAAAGTAGCAACTATTGATCCGACTACGCCTGATACTGAAAAACCTACATAAGTAGCCATATTTACTCCTAATGGTCCTGGAGTAGATTCTGATACAGCTATCATATTAGTTAAATCATTTTTTGAAAACCAACCAGTTGTTTCACTTATATTATATAAAAATGGCATTGTAGCAAGTCCGCCACCTACTGCGAAAAGACCTGTTTTAAAAAATTCGAAAAATAATCTCAAAAGTGTTAACATTCCTCTTTACCTCCCCTAAATTTATAAATTAGAGCTCCTATAAGACCAGAAATAATAATATAAATGATAGGAGATAGACTAGTTACTATTGATAATAGTGAAACTACTATAAAAATTGCGAAAGTAAGTTTATCGACTACAGATTTTTTGCTAAGTTTAATTATGGCATTTAAGATTAATACACATACACAAACTCTGACACCATTAAATGCATGAATTACAATTGGTAAATCAGCAAAATTGCTTAAAAATGCAGCTATAAGAGTAATTATTACTACTGATGGTGTTACTACTCCTAAAGTTGCTATAACTCCTCCTATAAAACCAGCCATTTTATATCCTATAAAAGTAGCAACATTTACAGCTATAACACCAGGCGTACATTGACCGATAGCGTAATAGTCCATTAATTCTTCTTCTGTTGCCCACTTTTTATTTTCAGCAACTTCTCTTTGTAATATTGGTAACATTGCATAACCTCCACCAAATGTTAACCCTCCGATTCTGGCAAAGGTTAAAAATAAGTCGAGTAAAATATTCATACCTTAAAATCCCCTTCCTAAAGTTTATATGAAAATTTTAGCAATAG
>CALEBD010000176.1 GCA_937944945.1 uncultured Clostridium sp.
CTTTAGCAGATTCTTCAGCTTGTGTGAATAATTCTTCTGCTTCTTCTGGGAATTGTTTAGCTATAGAAGCATATCTTACTTGTCCAAGTATGAAATCTCTGAAGCTTTCAGTTGGTTCTTTAGAATCTAATGTGAATGGATTCTTACCTTGTTCTTTAAGTTCAGGATTATGTCTGTATAAATGCCAGTATCCGCATTTAACTGCATCTGCTTCGTTTTGTATAGTTTTACCCATACCACATTTTAATCCGTGGTTTATACATGGAGCGTAGCATATGATTAGAGATGGTCCATCATAAGCTTCAGCTTCAACTATAGCTTTAACGAATTGGTTGTAGTCAGCACCTATAGCAACTTGAGCAACATATACGTTACCATAAGACATTGCCATCATACCTAAATCTTTCTTTCTAGATCTCTTACCAGCAGCAGCGAATTTAGCCATTGCAGCAAGTGGAGTAGCTTTTGAAGATTGTCCACCAGTATTTGAGTAAACTTCTGTATCGAATACTAATATGTTTACATTTTCACCAGAAGCTAATACATGGTCAACACCACCGTAACCGATGTCATAAGCCCAACCGTCTCCACCAAGGATCCATTGAGATCTCTTAACTAGGTAGTCTTCTCTAGATTTTATACTTTCTATTAAAGCTTTTGCTTCTTCGTTTTCTGGTTGAGCGTTGTTTAATAATTCAACAACTGCTTTAGAAGCTTGTACTGAAGCAGCACTATCTTCTTTAGCATCTACCCAAGCACCTAATACTTGAGAACATTCTTCAGAACCACAAACGTTCATTAAAGCTTTCATATCATCTTCTAATTTATTTCTCATTTGTTTAACTGCAAGTCTCATACCTAAACCATATTCAGCATTGTCTTCGAATAAAGAGTTTGCCCAAGATGGACCTTTACCTTCATGGTTGCAAGTATATGGAGTTGAAGGTGCAGAACCACCCCAAATTGATGAACAACCAGTTGCATTAGCTATCATCATTCTATCTCCGAATAATTGAGTTACTAATTTGATGTATGGAGTTTCACCACATCCAGCACATGCACCACTGAACTCGATAAGTGGTTGTTTAAATTGACTTCCTTTAACACTGTTAGGGTTCATTAAGTCAACTTTTGGAGCAACTTTCTTAGTATCAACAGCGTAAGCCCAGTTATCAACTTCTTGTTCTTGAGTTTCTAATGGTTCCATAACTAATGCTTTTTGTTTAGCTGGACAAACGTCAGCACAGTTTCCACATCCTGTACAGTCCATTGTACTAACTTGCATTCTGTATTTTAATCCTTTTAATTCTTTACCTTTAGCATCAACAGCTACAAATGATTCTGGAGCTTGAGCTAATTCTTCTTCAGTTACAAGAACTGGTCTTATACATGCATGTGGACAAACAAATGAACATCTATTACATTGTATACAGTTTTCTGGTTTCCATTCTGGAACATTAACTGCTATACCACGTTTTTCATATGCTGCTGTACCACATGGGAATGTACCATCTTCGTATCCTAAGAATGAAGATACTGGAAGGTCATTACCTTTTTGAGCAACCATAGGTCTTAATATATCTTTTATGAATGCTGGTTCATCTACTTCTGGTTTTTCGTCTTCAACAGCATCAGCCCAAGAAGCTGGAACATCAACTTTTACTAATGAATCTATACCTGCATCAACAGCTTTATAGTTCATGTTTACTATAGCTTCACCTTTTTTACCGTAAGCTTTAACTATAGATTCTTTTAAGTATTTAACAGCATCTTCTACTGGTATTATATCAGCTAGTTTGAAGAAAGCAGCTTGACATATCATGTTTATTCTGTTTCCTAAACCTATTTCTTGTCCTATTTTAACAGCGTTTAATGTGTAGAATTGTATATCATTTTTAGCGATATATTGTTTCATTTCAGCTGGTAAATGTTCATCTAATCCTTCAGCGTCCCATATAGTATTTAATACGAAAGTTCCGCCTTTTCTAAGTCCTTTTAATAAATCATATTTGTAAACATATGATTGGTTGTGACAAGCTATGTAATCAGCTTCATCTAATAAGTAAGTTGATCTGATTGGAGTATCACCAAATCTTAAGTGAGACATAGTTATACCACCAGATTTTTTAGAGTCATAATCGAAGTATGCTTGAGCATATTTGTCAGTATGGTCACCTATTATTTTTATAGCTTGTTTGTTAGCTCCAACAGTACCGTCAGATCCTAATCCCCAGAATTTACATCTTACAGTTCCTTTTGCAGATATTTTTATTGGTTCTGCAGCTGGAAGTGAAGTGTTAGTAACGTCATCAACTATACCTATAGTGAATCCGTCAGCTGGTTGTTCTAAGTTTAAGTTTTCAAATACTGCATTTAAGTCAGTAGGTGTAGTATCTTTAGAACCTAATCCGTATCTACCACCAACTATAAGTGGAGCATTTTCAACACCTTTGTAGATGTTGCATATATCTAAGTATAATGGTTCTCCTAATGAACCTGGTTCTTTTGTTCTATCTAAAACTGCTATTCTTTCTACAGTTTCTGGCATTGCAGCTAAGAAATGTTTTTTAGAGAATGGTCTGTAAAGGTGAACTTTAACAACCCCTAATTTTTCTCCCTTAGCATTTAAGTAATCTATTGTTTCTTCTAAAGCTTCTGTAACAGAACCCATAGCAACAACTACATGTTTAGCATCTTCTGCACCATAGTAATCGAATAAACTATGTTTTCTTCCTGTTAATTCACTAACTTTAGCCATATTTTTTTCTACTATATCTACAATATTTTCGTAGTATTTATTTGAAACTTCTCTTGTTTGGAAGTAAATATCAGGATTTTGAGCAGTACCACGAGTAACAGGGTGATTTGGAGATAATGCTTTATCTCTAAATGCTTGAACAGCATCCATATCTAGTAATTGTGCATATTCTTCGTTATCCATTAATTCAACTTTTTGTATTTCATGTGAAGTTCTGAATCCATCAAAGAAATGTAAGAATGGTAAAGAACCTTCTATAGCAGACATATGAGCTACTGGAGCTATATCAGCAACTTCTTGAACAGAACCTGAACATAATAAACATGCTCCTGTTTGTCTACATGCCATAACGTCTTGATGATCACCAAATATTGATAAAGCTTGAGATGCTATTGCACGAGCTGTAACGTGGAATACACCTGGTAATAATTCACCTGCTACTTTGTACATATTAGGTATCATTAATAATAACCCTTGAGATGCAGTAAATGTTGAAGTT
>CALEBD010000177.1 GCA_937944945.1 uncultured Clostridium sp.
CTATTTTAACACCAGTTTCCTCTATTATTTTAGTTATAACTTTTCCACCTGGTCCTATAACATCTCTTATTTTATCTGGGTTTATGTTCATAGTCACTATTTTAGGTGCATATTTAGATAAATGTGGTCTTGGAGCATCTATAGTTTTTCTCATTTCATTTAGTATGTGAAGTCTACCTACTCTAGCTTGTGCAAGAGCTGTTTTTAATATTTCTTCATCTATACCAGCTATTTTTATATCCATTTGTATAGCTGTTATACCGTGTTCTGTACCAGCAACTTTGAAGTCCATATCTCCTAAGTGGTCTTCCATACCTTGTATATCTGAAAGTATAGCTATTTCACCATCTTGTTCTATAAGACCCATTGCTATACCTGCAACCATATCTTTTATAGGTACACCTGCATCTAAAAGTGATAGAGTTGAGCCACAAACACTACCTTGAGAAGTAGAACCATTTGAACTTAATACTTCAGAAACAAGTCTTATAGCATATGGGAACTCTTCTTTTGATGGTATTACTGGAAGTAATGCTCTTTCTGCTAATGCACCGTGACCTATTTCTCTTCTTCCTGGTCCTCTTGATGGTCTAACTTCACCTACAGAATAAGCTGGGAAGTTGTAGTGATGCATATATCTTTTAGATTCTTCTTCATCTAATCCGTCAAGTATTTGAACATCTCCAAGTGCTCCTAGAGTTGTTATTGTCATTACTTGAGTTTGACCTCTTGTGAATAATCCTGAACCATGAGTTCTAGGTATAAATCCACAATCACACCATATTGGTCTTATTTCGTCAGTTTTTCTTGCATCAGGTCTTCTACCTTCATGCACTATCATTTTTCTAACTTCTTCTTTTATTATTTTATCTAAAACAGATACTATATCTCCTTCGAATTCTTCTAATGTTTCTTCATCGAAACTATCTAAGACTTCTACTTTAACAGCATCCATAGCTTCTTGTCTTTCTAATTTTTCGATTACTCTTACAGCTTCTTTCATTTTGTCAGTAGCTAATTCACGAACTTTTGCTTCTATATCTTCATCAGCTTTAGGTTCTATAAATTCCATTTTTTCTTTACCAACTTCAGCTACTATTTCTTCTATAAATGCAACTATTTTTTTGATTTCTTCGTGAGCTGTAAGTATAGCTTCAAGCATTAATGATTCAGGTACTTCATCTGCTCCTGCTTCAACCATCATTACTGCATCTTTTGTTCCTGAAACAGTAAGATGTAGGGAACTTTTTTCTCTTTGTTCTGCAGTAGGATTTATTACTAATGCTCCATCAACAAGTCCAACGTTAACAGATCCTGTTGGTCCATTAAATGGTATTTCTGATATTGATAAAGCTACTGATGAACCTATCATAGCTACTACATCTGGTGTACAGTCTTGGTCTACTGATAATACAGTTGCAACAACTTGTACATCATTTCTAAATCCTTTTGGGAATAGAGGTCTTATAGGTCTATCTATAAGTCTTGATGTAAGAGTAGCTTTTTCAGATGCTTTACCTTCTCTTTTTAAGAATCCACCTGGTATTTTACCTACTGAGTATAATTTTTCTTCATAGTCAACACTTAGAGGGAAGAAATCTACACCATCTCTAGGTTCAGCTGACTTAGAAACGTTAACCATTACCATAGTTTCCCCATATTGAAGTATTGCACTACCACTTGCTAATTGTGCTATTTTGCCTATCTCGACAGACAGTTCTCTGCCTGCTAATTCCATTTTAAAAATTTTATGTTCAAACATTAATGCTTGTACCTCCTCTTATACTAAAACCCTTTTTTCATTCTCTCTAATATATTATCAAAAATATTACAAATAAAAAAGTCTTTCCAGACAACATTCCCCATGCTGCGCCT
>CALEBD010000178.1 GCA_937944945.1 uncultured Clostridium sp.
AATATAGCATTAATGTTTTATTAAATTGAAATTATATTTCTGATTTATTTAAGTTATATTTGTTTTGTTTAGGTCATAATATTTAACAAAGGAGGGGTAAAAGATGGCAGATAATCAAAACAGAGATCAATGGGGTTCGAAGATAGGTCTGATTCTTGCAATGGCAGGGAATGCAGTTGGGCTTGGTAACTTCTGGCGTTTCCCATATATAGCAGCCACTAATGGTGGTGGAGCATTCATGATTCCATATTTCTTTGCACTAATAGTTATAGGTTTACCTACAATGTTAGTTGAATGGACAATAGGACGTTATGGTGGTGCTCATGGACATGGTACAGTTGGTCCAATGGTATATATACAAGCTAAAAAAGCAATATCTCCTAAAAAAGCAATCATATTAGGCTCTGTATGTGGAGCAATAGGTTTTGGGGTAACTGTATTAGTTAACTCATATTACACTCATATCATAGGTTGGTCATTAGGATACGCAGTTAATTCATTAACTGGTGGATATGTAGGTGTAGATTCTGGAGCATTCTTTGTAAACTATGTCACTGATCCTAAAAACTTAATATTCTGGATTATAGGTTTAGCATCTTTAGGATGGGCAGTTATGAAAGGTGTATCTGAAGGTATAGAAGCTTGGGCTAAAGTAATGATGCCAGCTATATATGTATTTGGTATCATATTAGCAGTAAGAGCCGTAACATTAGGCGCTCCTGTAAATCCAGATTGGTCATCTATGAAAGGTTTAAATTTCGTTTGGAATCCAGACTTAAGTCAGTTAACATCAGCTTCAATAGTTACTGCTACAGGTCAAATATTCTTTACGTTATCTTTAGGAATGGGTATAATTTGTAACTACGCATCATACCTACAACCAGATGAAGATATAGTAACAGCTTCTGTAGCAACAGTAGCATTAAATGAATTTGCTGAAGTTATATTAGCTGGTACATCTGTTATACCTATATCTTATGCATTCCTTGGACCAGAAGGTATAAAAGGTAGTATAGGTTTAGCATTTATGGCATTACCAAATGTATTCACTACAATGGCTGGTGGTAGAATATTCGGTGCAGTATGGTTCTTCTTATTATTCTTTGCAGGATTTACATCTGCAATAGCAATGTACAACTACTTAGTTGCATTACTAGAAGAAGAATTAGGCGTAGAAAGAAAGAAAGGTGCTATAGTAATATTCATATTATACTTAATCGTTGGTGCTCCAATAGCTGCTGAAGGTATAATAACTGGAGAAGCTAACTTAGTTTACTTCACAGAAGTAGATAACTGGATAGGTAACTACTTACTAATAGTTCTTGGATTATTAGAAGTTATAACACTTGCTTGGTTAGTTAAAGATGAAGGTCTAGAAGAAATGAACAGAGGTGGATTATGGCATGTACCAAAATGGTTCTATAGAGTATTCCATCAATTCTTAACACCAATTTGTATAATAGTATTCTTAGCAATATTCACAAAAGACTACTGGACAGCTGGTAACTTTAAAATCACTCCATCATATATCGAAGGAATTGAATATATGGCTCCTTGGGTAAATGCAGCAAGATTAGTTGTTGTAGTAGTATTAATAATTGGATTTGCACAAACATATAGAGCTATCAAACGTAAATATAAAGATGAAATAGAATCTAACAAAGCAAATGCTTAGTTGCATTAAAATAATTACTTAGTCGTGTTTAATAAATAAAGGATGGTGAATTATCATGACAGGTGCAGCATATACATTTTTAGGTATTGTTTGGGTTGCTATATTAGGAACAGCTGGAATAGCTTTAAAGAAAATAGTTGGCAATAGAGCATAATAATGACACTTTAAAGTGACATAATTAATTAAAAAAGAAAACCCTA
>CALEBD010000179.1 GCA_937944945.1 uncultured Clostridium sp.
AAATCTATCTATATTGATATAAACCTTATATAAATCAATGAAAATAACTATATTAAAATTTGGAAAGGAAGGCACATATATGTCAAAGGTTAAAGATTTTACACAGGGAAAAATTTTCTCACCTCTAGTAACATTCATCATCCCTATATTAGCGGCATTATTTTTGCAGACTATGTATGGTGCGGTGGATTTACTTGTAGTTGGTAGATTTGGTCATGCGGCGGATGTTTCTGCTGTTTCGACTGGGAGTCAATTTATGCAAGTTATAACTCTTACAGTTACAGGGCTTGCAATGGGAATAACTATATTAATAGGTCAAAAACTAGGTCAAGGAAAGAAAAAGGACGCTGGTGATGTTGTCGGCAGCGGTATCTCAATATTTGCAGTAATAGCAATCATCTTAACTATTGTTTTCGTTACATTTGCGCCAGGCGTTGCGTCATTTATGAATGCACCAAAAGAGGCATTTGATAGCACTTCAACTTATATCAGAATTTGTTGTGCTGGGTCTATTTTTATAGTTGCATACAACGTAATCGGCGGTATTTTTAGAGGGCTTGGAGATGCAAAAACTCCACTTATGACTGTTTTAATAGCATGTATTGTAAATATTGTAGGCGATTTAGTATTTGTCGGTTATTTTAATATGGCATCTACTGGGGCTGCGTTTGCAACTGTTCTTGCACAAGCTGTCAGCGTTATTTTATCGCTAGTAATAATCGCAAAAAGAGGATTGCCTTTTGAGTTTTCGCTAAAAAGCATAAAATTCCACAAAGGGCTAACTTCACAAATAATAAAATTCGGTGCACCGATAGCTCTACAAGAACTACTTGTTCAAATATCATTCTTAGTAATCGTAATGATTGGTAATTCTATGGGTGTTGTTCCATCAGCTGGTATGGGTGTTGCCCAAAAACTAGCGGCGTTTATAATGCTTGTTCCATCGTCATTCTCACAAGGTGTTTCGGCATTTGTGGCACAAAACTACGGAGCACAAAAATACGACAGAGCAAAAAAAGCACTTATTTATGCAATTGGAACTTCATTATGCTGTGGTGTTTGCATGTTCTTCTTGGCATTTTTCAAAGGAGATATGCTTTCTTCGATATTCTCTACTGATCATGAAGTTATTCTTGCTGCTTGGGATTATCTAAAATCATATGCAATAGACTGCTTCTTTACTGCATTTTTATTCTGCATGATTGGTTTCTTAAATGGATGTGGAAAAACAACAATCGTAATGATTCAAGGTATAGTCGGTGCGTTCTTCGTGAGAATACCTGTTGCTTATGTTATGAGTAAAATTGAACCAGTTTCTTTATTTAGAGTTGGTCTTGCAACTCCATCATCTACAATTGTTCAAATCGTAATATGTGGTGTTTATTTATTCTTCTTGTCGAGAACATTATTTAAAAAAGAAGAAACAAATGATGCCCCTAACCATGAATTATGTGATGCAGAAGCATAAGAAAATTATAATAAAATCTGTATGATAATAAAAAAAAA
>CALEBD010000180.1 GCA_937944945.1 uncultured Clostridium sp.
TTAGATATTGAACCAGAAGATGGTGATACTAAGCTTGACTTGGTAAATGCCATTTTAGATGAGTTTAACAGCTGAGAAGACGAGTAATATATGAAAACGGTGGATTTTTTATCTACCGTAGTTGGACTAAATGCAAGGTTCAGGGCATTCGCTGATGAGCTACCTCATGATTTCACGGTAACATGGGTATTTGGTGATGGGAAGACAGAATCACATGTAGGTGTGGTAACTGCTTCCCATCTTTATGAAAATCCTGGCGACTATGTTGTCAAGGTAACAATAACAAATAACTATGGTGGAGAGAATCTTTCCAAAACCAATGTAATCGGAGTTAGTGATCAAGTAAATACCCAGTTGCCTGGCAGTATCTATGAGCTGATAGACACTTATATTCCTGAGGATATCTTCGGTAAGGTTTCTCTTAAAGAGAAGCAGCAATTCATTGAAAAATGGCAGCTGTATATTCAGCCGCTAGTAAATCATGAGATTCCAATAGAGGAATTTAATAATGAGTTGTATTATGAAGCTCTAGAAAACCAGCTAATTATGGAATTGGCAGCCTATGATTATATGGTTGTACAAATCTCATTAATGGTTGGTGCTACTGCAGAATCGGTTAAAGATAGTAACTCAACCTCTAGTTCTGAATCAGAAGATTCTGAATCAAGTAGAGGTTCAGGTGAGGTTAAACGAATACAAACAGGTCCAACTGAGGTAGAATTCTTCAACGATACAGACTCAGAATCTAAAACCTCATCCAATGTTATAAAAGCAATGCAACCAGGTGGAGTTATTGATATACTCAAACAAAACCTGTGTATGCTTGCTGAAAGACTTTCCATATATCTACCTATTTGCAGAACAGTGAAGAAGGTAGTAGTTCCAAAAGTAGTCAATCACCGGAGGCCAGGTCCATTAGACGGCCCAGACCCAGGCTTCCCAGTAAAGAAGTAGGGTATGGCACGAAGGAAAAGGATTACTAATGGAGTATGGGATAGATACAAAGCCATAGTAAATGACTTTGTTGAAGTGGATGCAGGGAAGCAACCTCTAATCTGGTTGAAGAGATTTGACCAGATGTTATCTTACGGTGAAGATACTGGAAACAACTATGAACCGTATCTATTGGATGGCTTAATCCAATATAACTACATAAGAACTTGGCCTTCATTAAAAGAAACCGTATCAGGTGAATTAGACGGTATCAATATTGTGCTATACGTAACCAAGAGGTCATTAGCAGAGAATGGCCATTTAACCAAAGATGGTTACTGGGACTTTGACTGGGCACAGGATAAGTTTGTAATCAATGGTAAAGTATATTCTCCATCTGGTGATACTCAAGTTGCTCAAGCACATGATGAGGCTTTGTTAT
>CALEBD010000181.1 GCA_937944945.1 uncultured Clostridium sp.
TTTAACATTTTTTAATTTTTCTAAAACTTTTTTAGCATTTGCTTTTGGAACTTCAACAAATGTATATTTGTCATATATATCTATTGTTCCAACTAATTTTCCAGGTATTCCAGCTTCTCCAGCTATAGCTCCAACTATATCTTTAGCTTGAACTCTTTGTTTTCTACCTACGTTTATGAATAATCTAACCATTCCGTGCTCAGCACCAGTTGAACCTTTTTTAGATTTTTTAGATTTTCTAGCTTCTTTTCTAGATGGTTCTTCGATTATTTCTTCTTTTAATTCTTCTCCCATAGATAACTTAACTAATGCAGCAGCTACTTCTAAAGTTGATAATTCTTCTTCTGCACATAAAGATTCTACCCAGCTTATTTGTTTTGCTAAGCTACTATCTTTAACAGTTTCTTTAACTTGTTTGAAGAATGCAGCAACTTTCTTTTCTTCAACGTCTGCTATAGTAGGTATACCATGTTTAACTAATTTACATTTAGTATATCTTTCTATATCTCTCATTTTTCTCATTTCTTTTCCATATACGAAACTGAAAGATACACCTTCTCTACCAGCACGACCAGTTCTACCTATTCTGTGAACATAGTATTCTTCGTCTTGTGGTAAATCGTAGTTAAATACCATATCTACGTCATCTACATCTATACCTCTAGCAGCAACATCTGTAGCAACTAGTATGTCTATAGTACCTTGTCTAAACTTGTCCATTACGATATCTCTTTGAGTTTGTTTAAGGTCTCCATGTAGTGCATCTGCAAAGTATCCTCTAGCTTGAAGTTCACTAACTAATTCGTCAGAACCTCTCTTAGTATTACAGAATACAACTGATAATTTTGGATTATATACATCTATTAATCTACATAATACTTCTAATTTGTTCGCTCTTCTTGTTTCAATGTAGAATTGTTTTATGTTTGGAACTGTAAGTTCTTTTCTAACTACTTTTATCATTTCCGGTTCATGTTGATATAATTTAGTTAACTCTAAAATTTCTTTTGGCATAGTAGCTGAGAAGAAAGTAGTTTGTCTTTCTATTGGAGTTTGGTTTAATATTAACTCTATATCTTCTCTGAATCCCATGTCTAACATTTCATCAGCTTCATCAAGCACTACCATTTTTACATCATCTAATTTTAAAGTTTTTCTGTTTATATGATCTATTACACGTCCTGGAGTTCCTATTACAACTTGTACTCCACTCTTTAATGCTTTTATTTGTCTATCTATTGGTTGACCACCGTAAACTGGTAATGTTTTAATTCCGCTCTTAAACTTACCAAGCTTTCTTATTTCCTTAGAAACTTGTATCGCTAATTCTCTTGTAGGACATAATACGATTGCTTGTAAATGTTTGTTATTTGGGTCTACTTTTTCAAGTATAGGTATACTGAATGCTGCAGTTTTTCCTGTACCTGTTTGAGCTTGCCCTATAACGTCTTTTCCTGATAAAATAACAGGTATTGACTGAGCTTGTATTGGTGATGGCTCTTCAAATCCTATTTCCGCAATTGATCTTTTTATCTCATCACTAATTGGTAAATCTTCAAATTTTGTTATATTCATATTAATTGTTTATTTCCTTTCCGTTTTCATAATTCCTAACCTATCCCATTATATATTTAAATCATTTATTATGCAAACTTATTTTTTCCGAAAGCAAAACAATTTATACTGATGTGAAATCAACGCTTGTATAGATTAATAACTTCTCAAAGACTTTATCAATCTTTTAACAAATTTGAATAGATAAAAAATCAAAATAATTAAAAGTAAACCCCTTAAAATAATCGCTATCGTCTTAAAAACTAACATCCCAATTATGCCTATAATGACCATCAAGCTACCGTATCTACTATTCATTTTTGCAAATTTTTGTGAATAAAATAACTCATATAAAAAGCTATTTTTTATTTTTATAAAAAACATGATTAAAATCATGAATAATTTCTTTACTTTGATCATAACTAAATGAAACATCTTTAAATGAGATATTTTCTATAGAATCAATTGAATTTATTCGATGCTCGTGGCTATTTTCAAAATATGTTTCTATTTTATTTTCAATTGGTTTTATACTTTTTAATAAAGGAATTTCATTTGATAATCTTCCTAAAGGATTAGCAATATTATTGACTAATTGTGTAATTGCCAGCATTTCACCTATAGTAATCCTATTTATAATTACAAAATAGAGAGAAATAAGTGTTGTCATTACACTTACTCCTAAAGAAGATAATGTTGAAAAACCTGAAATAATTCCTTCATCGTAGCGATAATTTTGCATACTTGTTTCATATTCATTTTCTACATAATCAAGGAACTTCATGGTTTCATCGCCTAGAAAAAGTTTTTGTTTGATATTCTCAGCACGTGCAGCCAAGGTCTCTTTCT
>CALEBD010000182.1 GCA_937944945.1 uncultured Clostridium sp.
TTCTTACTGGTAAAAGTAAGTATGTATATTTTGTTCCATCAGCTGGCTTAATTATACAAGGATTCACATTTGTTGTGAATTCTATAAATATTTCTTCACAATCTATATTTTTAAGTCCCTCTAATAAATATCTTGAGTTAAATGCTATATCTAAATAATCACCTTCTAGTGATAATGCCACTTCTTCATAAACATTACCTTTTTCGTTGTTTGAAGTTATAGCCATCACAGAATCTCTTATAGATAATTTTATAAGATTATTAAGTTCAGATTGAGAAAGTAAAGATGCCCTTTCTATACTGTTTAATAAATCTCTTGTTTTTAATTTTATTTTTGAATTATACTCCCTTGGGCATAACTTGTTATAGTCTATGAATTCTCCATCTAGAAGTCTTGTTACTATTTTAGTTTCATCCAATATGAAAATAGCATTTTTTTCATTGAATCCAACTTTAACATCTTCTTCTGAAGATAATAAACTATTCACATCAATTAGTGTTTTCCCTGGGATAATTATCTTAGCTTTTATATCTTCATGGCTTAAGTTATCCACTTGACAACTTCTAACCGCAAATCTATAACCATCTATTGCAACTAAGTTTATATTTCCATTTTCTATTTCTAAAAGCTCTCCCATAAGTATTGGCTTAGTTTGATCTTGTGATGTTGCAAATACTGTTTGTTTTATCATACTTTTTAGTACGTCTTGAGGTATGCTATATAACTTATCCTCATTAACATCTGGAATTTGTGGATATTCTTTTGCTGAATCCCCTTTTATTTTGAATTTTGAGTTTAAACAATTTATATAAACATTGTTATCTTCATCTGTTTCTATTTCTACAAATGAATCTGGTAATTTTCTTATTATATCCCCAAATAGTTTTGAATTTATTACTATACTTCCTTCTTCAATTACTTCTGCTGAAACATGAGTTTCTATTCCTATTTCTAAATCATATCCCTTTAAGACTATTTCATCTTGTTTCGTAACTATTAAAACACCTTTTAGTAAGTCTAAAGTTGTTTTTGAATTAATAGCCTTTTGCACAATTCCAATTTTATTAGCTAATAGTTTTTGATTACAAATTATCTTCAATGTGGATAACCTCCTTGTTGCTTTTTTAATAAAATAATTAATAATAATGATAGTAGTATTAGTAGTAGGTGTTGTTGATAATGTGTATAAGTACTTGTAGAATACTGATATCAATGATTGCAGCATGTGTACAAAATGTGTATAACTATGCAAAAACCTATTGATAACTTTGTGGAAAGATTATGGATAACTTTTTGCCAAAAATTATATACACATCTATTCACAGGTTTATCCACAAGTATTCACAGGTAAACTGTGTATAACTTTACCCTTTTAATTCTGCTATTATTTTACTTATTTTCTCTTTTAATTCACTATTTTTTTCAAGCTCAAGATCTTTTGAAATTTTGTCATGAGCGTGTATAACTGTAGTATGGTCTCTTCCTCCAAATTCGTTTCCTATCTTAGGTAACGATAAGTCTGTAAGCTCCCTACTTAAATACATTGCTATTTGGCGTGGATAAGCTATTGTTCTTGTTCTTTTCTTAGAATTAAAGTCATCCATTTTGATTCCAAATGCAGTAGAAACTTTTTCTTTTATTCTATTTACAGATATCTCTTGGCTTTCTGATGTTGTTACAATGTCTTTTAAAGCTTCAACAGCTAAGTCGTAAGATATATCTTTGTTGATAAGTGATGAATAAGCTACAACTCTTGTTAGAGCGCCTTCTAACTCTCTTATATTTGATTTTATATATGTAGCTATATAATTCATTACTTCATTAGGAATATCTATATTTTCTATTTGAGCTTTTGTTTTTAATATAGCTATTCTTGTTTCAAAATCAGGTGGTTGAATATCTGCGATTAATCCCATTTCGAAACGAGATCTTAACCTGTCTTCTAATGTAGGTATCTCTTTTGGAGGTCTATCACTAGAAATAATTATTTGTTTATTTGCTTCATGTAAAGCATTGAATGTGTGGAAGAACTCTTCTTGAGTACCTTCTTTACCTGCTATAAATTGAATATCGTCTATAAGCAGTATATCAACATTTCTATATTTATCCCTAAATTCCTCGTTTTTATCGCTTTTTATTGAATTTATAAGTTCATTTGTAAATTTTTCAGATGATACATAAACAACTTTTGCATCATTTTGCTCTTTCATAATAGAGTGTCCGATCGCATGCATTAAGTGAGTTTTTCCAAGTCCAACACCACCATATAAGAATAGTGGATTATATGCTCTTGCTGGCGATTCAGCAACTGCAACACAGGCAGCATGAGCAAATCTATTACTATTTCCTATTACGAATGTATCAAATGTGTATTTAGGATTTAGTCTAGGGTAATTTCTAAT
>CALEBD010000183.1 GCA_937944945.1 uncultured Clostridium sp.
AGAATTAAATCCGCCCGATAAATCAAGATATAATTTTAAATCTGATTTAGATATCTTTTCTGCTTCTCTATCGTATTCTACAGTTACTTTTATCGTCTCTGGCAAATCAAAATCCTCAAGTGTTTTGTTATCTGCATTATTTTCTAAAGTCAATTCAGAACCAGAGTATGTAAATACGCTGCTAGTTGCTTCATTAGTACTTGCAGATTTTATAGTAATACTTGTTCTATCAGAACTAATTCCACTTGGTATCTTCAAATCTATAACTTTATTATTTGATGTAAGTTCATCAACATTAATTGGTTCTGTATCAATTGAATCTATTGATTTTAAATCTTCACTTTTTCCCTTTATTTGTATTGTACTTGGTGTTATTGTAAAATCTTCTCCTTCAACTAATTTAGAACTATTTCCTCTAAAAACAACATTTATTTTAACTTCTTTTTGTTGTAGATATGATACTTCTGCACTTACTTTATCAAACGCTAAAGTAACATGATTTACTTCTTTTCTATCAGCATCTAATGCTTTTAATTCTAGCTGTGTAGATTGTGTCTTAGATAATTTCTTATCTGCATTAAATACAGCTTGTACATATTTTATAGACTCTACTCTACTTCTCGGTCCTGATACCATTACATTTTTCTCACTTAATGTAATGGTATCGACATCATCTTTATATTGTCCTGTTATTTCAACATTAATTTTTTGCTCTTTTTCTATACTTTTTTCTAAGTTTATAACGATAGTATCTGACTTAAAGTCCGTAGATACTTTGTCGCTTGCGCTAGCTCTCAAATAAAGCTGATTTTGCCCCTCTATAGGATTATTAACAGTCCCATATACATTTATATTATTAGCCGTTATCTTTTGTAAATCTGATAGGTTTCCTTTAACATACACAGATGCGACTAATTCTTCATCTGGATCTATAACTAACCCTAAATCGTTTATTTCATGGATATTTGTTATAGTGATAGGTATTTCTTCAAATAGCTTTGTATCCTCTGGGTCTACAACAGCCATAACATACATCCAAAGAACTATCGCACTTAATAAAGATATTATCTTTATCTTGGTATTCTTATTTAATATTTCTATCATTTGAATATACCACCTTTAAATAAACTTTTCTCAGTTGCACTCTTTCTCAAATTATTTTTTAATATATTAGCCATTCTTTCCTTAGCAATATTTCTATATAATTTACCAGATTTCGCAATTGAGACCTCCCCTGTCTCTTCAGAAACAATTAAAGTTAAACAGTCTGATACTTCACTAATACCAACCCCAGCTCTATGTCTTGTCCCTAAATCCTTTGTTAAATCCTTACTTTGACTTAAAGGTAAAAAACATGCCGCTGCCTTTATCTTAAAATCTCTAATAACCACTGCCCCATCATGCAATGGAGTATTTGGTATAAATATATTTATTAATAATTGACGTGATACATCACCATCGATAGTAGTCCCTGTATTTATTATATCTGATATTTTAGTTTCCCTTTCCATTATTATAAGAGCCCCTATTTTCTGTCTAGAAAGCGAATATAATGTTTCAACAATTTCTTCTATCATTTTATTAAGTTGTGCATCATCTTCATTTTTATTTCCCTTTTCAAAGAGCTTAAAATTAGCTCTACCGATGTACTCAAATCCTGCTCTAAGCTCTGGTTGGAATATAATACATACCGCTATAACCCCAACCTCAATAGCATTTACTAAAATCCAATAAAGAGTATGTAATTTAAATAAATCACTTATCTGTGTAGCCAATAATAATATTACAATTCCTTTAAAAACCTGTTCCGCTCTAGTATCCTTTATAAACATAAATACCTTATAGAAGATATAAGCTACTATTGATATATCTACAACATCATATATACTCATCCTTAGTATAATATTCATAAAATCATTAAAAAAATTATTTAAATCGGACATTATATCATCCTCCTATTTAATTAGTTTTCTTATTTATCCACCTCGAAATATTTAAGTTATAATTTAAAATTTCAAGGTTTTCTGATCTTTTTATTATTTGTATGTTAT
>CALEBD010000184.1 GCA_937944945.1 uncultured Clostridium sp.
TTCTATATATCTTTTGCAGGACCAATAACGTTTAAAAACTCAAAAAATGCAGAAGAAATGATTAATTTAGTTCCAAATGATAGAATATTAATAGAAACAGATAGTCCATATCTTGCACCAGAACCTGTTAGAGGAACTCGCAATACACCAGCAAATGTTAAATATATAGCACAAAAAATTGCTGATGTGAAAGGCTTAACTTTAGAAGAAGTTGAAAAAATAACTTTTGAAAACACAAAAAATATTTTATATATTAGTAAATTATGAAACTTTTCTAATATATAAAATGAGACACAAATTTACTACACAAATTTGTATCTCCTCTCAAATTATATTCCTATAAACATTTGAACAAAAACTTTACCATACACAGGACTATCCATTACCGCAATTCCTGTATTTGTGTATTCTTTATCTAATATATTTTCCCTGTGTGCCGGCGAATTTATCCATGCCTCTACTGCTTTTTCCGGGCTTATATTTCCTGCTAAATTTTCACCTGCAAAATTATAATATATTCCTGTTTTATCCATTAACTCAAATGGTGTTCCCAATATTGGTGATTTATGTGAAAAATACCCAACTTTCACTATATCTAGTGCTTTTATTCTGGCTGTTTTTTGAAGTTTTGAGTATGTTTTTAATTCTTCTAGTCCATTCTGTTTTCTATATTCATTTATTAGTTTCAGTGTTTCTTCTTCTTTCTCACTTAACTTTGGTTCTTTTTCGTCTACTATATATGCTTTACTTTCTGTTTCTTTATTTGTTTTGTTTATGATTTCTTCTTGATTATTACTTATTGCTAATGATATTGTTTCTATTAATAAAATAGATAAAATAAAAAATAAAATAAAGGTTGCGAATATCTTTTCGCACAAAGGGGGACATTGAGTTGGACAAATTATATGATGTGATAATAATCGGATCTGGCGTTGTGGGAAATGCTATTGCCAGGGAAATGTCTAGATATAATTTAAAAATAGGAGTATTAGAAAAAGAATTAGATGTATGTAATGAGACGAGTGCGAGAAACTCAGGGGTACTGCATGCAGGGTTTAACAACAAGCCGGGGACACTTATGGCTAAGTTTTGTGTTGAAGGAAATGAAGGTTTTGACCAAGTTGCAGATGAGCTTGGAGTACCGTTTAAAAGATGTGGGAAACTAGTTGTAGGGTTTAATGAAGAAGATAAGCAAAAACTTATAGCTATGAAAGAGCAAGGCGAAAAAAATGGTGTTAAGGGGCTTGAGATAATAGGCAAGGACAAAATAAAAGAAATTGAGCCAAATATCGACGGTGAATTTGCAATGTGGTCTAAAACTACAGGTATTTTAAATCCATTTTTACTTACAATAGCTCTTGCTGAAAATGCAGCAGAAAATGGGGTAGAGTATTATTTTGCAAATGAAGTAATAGATATAAATAGGATAGATGAAATTTACAATATAAAAACAGTAAAAGATACATATAAAGCTAGATGGGTTGTAAATGCAGCAGGACTTTACAGCGATAAAATCTCAAAAATGATTGGAATAGACGACTATACAATCCACCCATGCAGGGGAGAGTATTTTATATTAGATGAAAAAGTAGGCTCAAAATTGAGCCTTCCAGCATATCCAGTTCCAAATCCAAAAGAAGGTGGGCTTGGAATCCACTTAACTCATACAATAGACGGTAATGTATTTATCGGCCCAAGTAGTGAATATATAGAAGAAAGAGACAATTATTCTGCTACTCAAAAGATAATGGACTTACTAATTAAAGACGGGGGAAGAATATTCCCACATATAAAAAGAGAGGATTTCATAAGAAATTTTGCGGGAATTAGACCAAAACTCGCCTCAAAAGAAGAAGGTGGATACCACGATTTTGTAATAGAAATGAGAGATGAAGCTCCAAACACTATAAATTTAGTCGGTATAGAATCACCAGGGCTTACAAGCTCAACTCCAATTGCCAAATACGTAGTATCTTTATTAAAACAAAAAGAAAAACTTACAGAAAACGAAAACTTCAATCCAATTAGAAAGCCTATAGTCACATTTGTAGACAAATCAATTGAAGAAAAAGAAGCATTAATCAAAGAAAATCCAGATTATGGCGAAGTTATTTGCAGATGCCAAACTATAACAAAAGCAGAAATTATTGAAGCTATAAATAATCCACTAGGAGTTGAAACTTTAACAGGAATAAAATACAGATGCAGAGCTATGATGGGAAGATGTCAAGGTGGATATTGTGAAACGAGAATAGCAGGTCTATTAGAAGAAGTTAAACATAAAAATAGAGAAGATGTGATTTATTCAAGAGAAGGTTCTAATATGTTTGTTGGGAAGGTGAGAGAGTAATGGTTGAAAATAAAGACGTTGTAATAGTTGGGGGCGGCCCTGCAGGCCTTGCAGCAGCTCTAGAGCTAAAACACAAGGGAATAGAAGATATACTTATTGTCGAGAGAGAAGATAAACTAGGCGGTATATTAAAACAATGTATTCACGATGGTTTTGGTCTTACTCGATTTAAAGAAACATTAAGCGGTCCAGAATACGCCTATAGATTTATAAAAGAAGTTGAAAAAGAGAAAATAGATTACATTACAGATGCCACAGTTATAGATATAAATAGAGATAAAGTTGTCACTGCTGCTACAAGACAAGGCTTAAAACAATACAGGGCAAAAGTTGTTATTTTGACTATGGGATGTAGAGAGAGAACAAGGGGGGCGATTTCGACTCCAGGAACGAGACCTGCAGGAATATACAACGCCGGAGTTGCCCAAAGATATATAAACTTGACTAATACTATGGTTGGAAAAAACGTAGTAATTTTGGGCTCAGGTGATATAGGTCTTATTATGGCGAGAAGACTCACACTAGAAGGAGCAAATGTTAAGGCGGTTGTTGAGCTTTCACCATATGCAAATGGACTTCCAAGAAATATTGAGCAGTGCTTAAACGACTACAACATACCTCTATATTTAAGCCACACTATAACTAATATAGAAGGAAAAAGCAGACTTGAGGCCGTTGTAGTAAGTGAAGTAGACGAAAAAACTAGAAAAATAATTCCACAAACAGAAAAAAGATACGAATGTGATACTTTGATACTTTCAATAGGGCTTATTCCAGAAAATGAATTATCACTAAAAGCAGGTGTAGTATTAGACAAAAGAACAAAAGGTGCAGTAGTAGATGAAAACTACCAAACTTCAGTAGAAGGTATTTTCGCAGCGGGAAACGTACTTCAAGTACATGACTTAGTCGACTTTGTATCGCTAGAAGCTGAAAGACTAGCAGATCACGTTTGTGAATATATAAATGACGGCAAATTAAAACAGTGTGATATAAATATAGAGTCTGGCGAAAATATAAACCACACAATTCCACAAAAGATAAGTGGGACTAAGGATTTTGTGCTTTCATTTAGAGTTAGAAAGCCTTTTAAAGAATGTAGGGTCGATATAATTCAAGATGATGAAGTTATAAAAACTAAAAAATACAAAAAGGCGATACCAGCTGAGATGATTCAAATAAAAATTTCAAAAGATGAAATAAAAGAAAATGGGGATTTGAAGGTGATTATAAGTGAATAGAAAATTTACATGTATAGTTTGTCCAAATGGATGTGAAATAGAAGTTGAGTATGAAGGAAAAGATGTAAAAAATATTGAAGGAGAGGGATGTAGAAAGGGAAGAGAATACGTAGTTCAAGAACTAACTGATCCAAGACGTAATATAGCCTCTTCTGTGATTTTATTAAATGGAGAACTCCCACTTGTAAGTGTAAGGCTTACTAACCCTATCCCAAAAGATAAGATATTTGACGTTATGGATATAATCAAAAATATAAAACTAAAAGCTCCAGTAGAAGTAGGAGATATAGTTGTGAAAAATATAATGGGTTATGACAGCGACCTTATAGTTACAAAGCAAGTAGGTGTAAAATAATATGTCTCAAATAAACGAAATACTAGATAATATAAAGCTCCCTCAAATTATGAAAGTAAGCCAAACATTTGACAATACTAAGCTAGATGATGTTGAGGGTGATTTAAATCAAAAGCTGATTGATAAAAATATTAAAGACAAGATAAAACCGGGGATGAAGATTGCGATAACTGGTGGAAGTAGGGGTATAAGTTTTTACAAAGAGCTTATGAAGACTATAGTGAGCTTTGTAAAAAAATGTGGTGCAACTCCGTTTATAGTGCCATCTATGGGGAGTCATGGAGGAGGAACATCAGAGGGACAAGAAAATATGCTCAAAAAACTAGGCATAACAAAGGAATCTGTAGGATGCGAGATAATTTCTTCTATGGATGTTGTAGAAGTAGGAAGGACATCTAAAGATTTGCCCGTCTATATCGATAAAAACGCAGCAAATGCAGATGGAATTATCTTATTAAATCGAGTTAAACTCCACACCTCATTTAGAGGTAAATACGAAAGCGGATTGATTAAGATGATGGCGATCGGCCTTGCAAAGAGAAAAGGAGCCGATATGACACATTTTCTTAGATATGAAAATATGGCAGAAAATCTAGTTGAAGTAGGAAAAATAGCACTCAATAACTTAAATATAATATGTGGAGTTGCTAGTATAGAAAATGGATACAATGAAGTAGCAGATGTATTTGTACTGCATAAAGATGAAATACTGCAAGAAGAGCCAAAGATACTAGAAAAATCAAAACGCCTTATGCCTAGGATTTATTTAGATGATATAGATGTACTTATTGTAAACGAAATAGGAAAAAACATAAGCGGCACAGGAGTCGACACAAATATA
>CALEBD010000185.1 GCA_937944945.1 uncultured Clostridium sp.
TTTACAGATTTATTATTTTCGCTATTTATAAAATTTATTATTTTAGCAAAACAAAAGCGGGAATCTCTCCCCTCCCGCTTTCGATTATTAAAAATTATCTATTATTCCTCAATTTCCTCAACTGTAAAATCACCATTTACAAAATACTTCAAATCGTTTTCATCGCCCCAATCACAATTTATAGTTCGTGAGTTGTAGTTTGTATCGTGGGCAATTATGTAATTAATTTTCCAAATTCCACTTTCGCTTGTCTCGCTGACAGTGTAATATCCTTCCATCATGTTTGTTTTTTCGTTATAAGTTAGTTGAATTGTTTCACTTTTGTTTGATTGTGGCTTTTTATATACTATTATTGCTTTTTGAATTGATGTTTCGTCTGTAATCTTAATACTTATCTTGATTTTGTCTCCTAATTTAGCGCTTTTTTGGCTTACTTTTAATGTAGACATGTCTATTTTTGGTGCGTTGTATTCTGGATTTGTATTACTAACTGTAAAATCACCACTCGACAAATCTTGTCTATTTTCTAAAGTAGTGTCGTTTACTGTAAGTGAGTTGTAGGTATTTGTCGTACGATTTCTTTTATCGACAGTTAATATGCTTTCAACCTTCCAAGTTCCAGATTCACTGCTATCTAAAATCTCAATATCCCCCTCATAATACTTTGTTTTTTCATTATAATTAAGCTCGATCATCTGAAGATTGTCCGTCATTCCTGACAAATAATAAATGTATGCACTTTGCATATCATCGTCGTCTTTTATCTTGACGCTCACCTTCACCTTGTCTCCACTTGTCGCCTGATTCTTGTCCACTTTTAACGTAGCATAATTTACGACTGGTTTCTTCAGTGTTTTGTTTGATGTTTTTTGAGATTCCACAATTTCATTTTTTTCGGCTGCTTTTGCATCATCTAATTGTTGATTTTGAGAGCAACCTGTAAAACTAAACATCATTACAAAAGATAATATCGAAATAGTCCAACTTGCAAAATTCCTTTTCATACGTACCCCCCCTTGATTTTTTGTGATCCCCCTCTTAATTATATTGTATCACCTTAATAAGACCCAAATATCATAAACCGTACGTCAAATAATCCTATCATTCGATTTGTATATTTTTATTTTCGACATACAAGTACCCCGTTTTACAACAAAAACATATTTACATTCAAAAAAGGACTATAATGGAGAAATTCCTCGTTTCCCGCGTGATAATTCACACAAAAAAGGACAAAATTTATGTTTAGAAAATTTTAAAATTTGCACAAAAAAAGGAATACAATTTCGTATTCCTTTTTTCTCTATAAACTACTCTAAAATATTAAATTTATTTAACAACTATAGTTTTTGATGTTGTTATATATCCAGTTTTACTCATATTGATGACAACTTTTGTTTTTGCTCTTTGCTTTGGAATGACTATTTTGTAGTTTCCATAAGCATCCACAGTTGCAGTTTTCCCGATTTGTCTTCCATTTACATACGCTCTTACTGTCGCTGTTTTCAGACCTTTACCTGTTATCGTTGTCGAAGTATATCTTATTGTGTTGACTGTGAATGTCGGGAATGTGTTTAACGATACTGATATAACTTTTGATATATCTGTGTATCCTGTTTTACTCATCTTCACAGTTACTTTTGCTCCTGCTGCTTGCTTCGGTATTGTTATTTTGTAATTTCCGTAAGAATTCACAGTTGCACTGTTTCCAATTTGTCTTCCGTTTACATACGCTCTTACCGTTGCAGTTGCTAGCCCTTTACCTGTTATCGTTGTCGATGTTGGGTTTATCGTATTTACTGTGAATGTAGTAAATGTGTTTAATGTCACCGCTACATCTTTCGACACTTCTGTGTATCCTGTTTTACTCATTTTCACAGTTACTTTCGCTCCTGCTGCTTGCTTTGGTATTGTTATTTTGTAGTTTCCGTAAGAATTCACAGTTGCACTATTTCCAACTTGTCTACCATTTACATACGCTCTTACCGTTGCAGTCGCTAGGCCTTTACCTGTTATCGTTGTCGATGTCGGGTTTATCGTATTTACTGTAAATGTAGGGAATGTTTTTAAAGATGCTACTTTTTTCGGCATTTTACTTAATAGTAGTACCATCTCTTCCCTAGAAATCTTTGAATTTACATTGTACTGATAATTATGTGGTAATACATTTAATTCGTATAAATGTACCATATTATTAAAATCAATTGAATTTAAATTTTTGAATACTGTTTTATATTTGTTTTTCACAGTTTCACTATATTCTTTATTGTTATAATCTTTAAATAAGTTTGCGACACCTAATAATGTCATTTTTTCTGATGTATTACTTGTCGTATATGATGTTTTTAAAGCTTTATTTGTCATATTTACAAATTCATACTTGCTTACTTGTTCACTCCCTGAGAACTTTCCTGTAGAAGTCATAGTTAAAACTCCATTTGCCAAGTATTGATTTATAACAGCTTTTGATGATGAATATCTAATATCATAAAAACTTCTTTGCAAAATATTTTTATAATTATTAAAAGTATAAGTCAGTAATTTGTTTATATCTTGGAACATTTGCGTACGAGTACTTTTACCGAAAAATGAACAGATCACTTCTCTTCCTGAGCTATCTTTTGCTGTTGTAGCTAATGCATATCCAGCTTTGTCAGTTGTACCTGTTTTTGAACCTATTATCGTGAATAAATTCTTAGAATAGCTATAATTTCTTAAGAAGTTATTTGATGCAAGTAATGTCTTTGATTGTCCATTATAGTAGTTTTTTATCACATATTGTGGCTTTTTAACGATTTCTCTAATTGTGTCGTTTGTCATAGCGTATCTTGTCAATTTCGCAATATCGTTTGCCGTCGAATAAATATTTGGATTTGCATGCCAGTCCATTCCAATAGCATTGTCAAAATAAGAATTATTCATTCCAAGTGCTTTAGCTTTTCTATTCATCATATTGACAAATTGTGCGCTACTTCCTCCAACTGCCTCTGCAATAATTTCAGCCGCATCACCTGCTGAATAAACTAAAAGCATGTTTAAAAGTTCTTCCAAAGTGTACGAATAACCCGCTTTTAGATTTGCTGATGTCGTATCTGCATCGATCTTATCTATAGTAGATTGTTTTACTGTTATCCTCTTTGATAAACTGCAATTTTCAATTGCAACTATTGCAGTCAATAATTTTACTGTACTCGCAGGATAGATACGCTTATTTCCCTGCTCAGACATGATTATTTCTCCCGAATTGGCGTCCATAATAGTGTATGCATGTGCATAAACTGTAGGTCTTGCTGGTGCCGCATGCACATTGGCAGTAAATATACCGCTTGATATTAGCATTACAAACGCTAAAAATAAAGATATGATTTTTTTGTTTTTTGTCATAATTCCCCTCACATTGTATATATATTGTATAAATTTAGTATAATAGGGAATTATTGTCTAAGTCAATACAATCATTCCCTATATCTAATATTTTTGAACAAAATTCTCTATATTTTTACATATCACTTACTTCATATACCAGTTAACTAATTCATAACATCTCTCTTGTGTAGTATTAGCCTTTGAAAGTATCAACTCTAGCTGTGCCATAGTCCCACCTTCATACTCAGCTGCATCTTGTTCAGCCTTGTTATCTCTATATGTTATCCATTCTCTTTGCTTTTGTCTAAGACTATTCATCTCGCTTTCAGATAACTGATTTTTCAGCACTCCATAGATTTTATTTAACTCATTATCCCACAAAGTATAAATTTGCGTTGCACTATTTGTCATTTCATATGTAGTGTATCCATCTAGCATATTATTCGTTTTAGCTTCCAAACTCGCTAATTCTTGCAAATATGTAGATTTTAAACTAGCAGACTGATTACTGTTGTTTTGTGTACTTTGACTATTGTCTTTATTACTAGCTTCTTTGTCTTCTTTCTTCTCATCCGACTTGTCGTTATTTGACTCTTGTGTCGAATCTTTACTATCTGAGTCGTTTTGCCCAGACTCATCATTCTCTCCCTCTAACTTATTTTCACTCTTTACGACATTTTGTTCTTGCTTTTGATTTATTGTCGAATCCTGCATCATAAGCACAACCCCTACCACAATCACAAATGCCGAAACTAACACCTTCGCCACTTTCGATTTTAGCAGGAAGAATAAAACAACTGCCGCTGCTACAAATATAACTATTATTGGTACCATTATTTCCCCTCCTTATATGGTCTATATTATTTATAACATATAATGGATTTTGGGGATATAGTATTTTACTAATAAATCCTTATAATGTTAAATTTTGTGTCGAAATATCTATTTAATTATAATAATTTGCTATTTAAAATAAGAATTAACCAACTCATAACATCTATCCCTTGTCATACTGAGCTTTGTCATAGACATCTCATAAGGCGCATAAGTCCCAGGTCCATTCTGAATTTCCACCTGTTTTACTGCACTATCCCTCTCATTTATCCACTGTATTTCTTCCTGCTTAAGGGCCGCCATCTCATTTGCTGGCAACTCCTGCTTTAACACACCATAAATCTCGTTCAATTTATCATCCCACATTTGGTAACTTTCTGCAGCTATCCTTCTAACCTCTATCCATGGAATATCATCAATTTGCTGCCTTTCATCAGTTTGCACCGTCAACTCATCCAGTTGTGCTAAATATTTACTTTTCAATCCAACAAGATTATTGTTTAATTACTACTCTATTAAATCCATATAACTAAAACCTCAACATATATTTTAAGTAAAGTTTAGCACATTTTATAAATCATTTATTAGTTAATCCATATTTATACAAATAAAAAACATCTACAAAATTATATCTTAGCTCCCTTACTTCTATTACACCTCCAACACAATGTCTGCAAATTACCCTCAGTTGTCATTCCTCCTTTAGATAAAGGAATTATATGATCTATTTCCAAC
>CALEBD010000186.1 GCA_937944945.1 uncultured Clostridium sp.
TTTGTTGGATTTGGCCCAAAATAATCAGCCTTATACTATGGGTACGCTTAAAAACAGTGGTCACGTTGCAATTACTTGCAACGTAGACTTAGGCTGGGAAGATGAATATATAGAAAAGATTTTAGAAGTATTAGATAAAGAAAATGTTAAAATAACTTTTGCAGTAACAGGTAAATGGGCACAAAAAAACGAAGATATGATACTCAAAATGCAAAAAAAAGGCCATGAAATTTCAAATCATGGATACCAGCATATAAACTATGATACATTATCTTATGATGAAAATTTTAATGAAATAAAAAAAGCACAAGATATTATTGACGATGTATCAAATACTAAGAGTAAATTCTTTCAAGCACCGTCTGGAGCGTTTTGTGACGATACGGTAAAAGCAGCTAATGATTTAGGATATATATGCTATAAATGGGATGTCGATACTATAGATTGGATGGACAAGGATAACCCAGATAAAATAATAGAACGAATTAAAAAGAAAGACATAAAAGATGGAAGTATAGTTTTGATGCATCCTACAAAGGCTACAACAATGTGTTTAGATGATATTATATCAATTATAAGAATAAAGGGGTATATCCCTGGCAAATTAAGTGATGTATTTGAGTAGAATAATTTTCACTTGTATAAATTAAACGTGTACACTATAATAAATACATATATAATTTTCAATATTTAAACAATTGGAGGACAGTATGTATAAATGTCAGACATTAAAAAACGGACTTACTATAATTGGGGAAGAAATACCTTACTTAAAGTCAATTTCATTAGGTGTTTGGGTAAAAGCTGGTTCTATCATGGAGACAAAAGAAAATAGTGGAGTATCTCATTTTATAGAGCATATGCTATTTAAGGGAACTACAAATAGAACTTCAAAAGAATTAGCGAGAGAGATAGATAATTTAGGTGGAGTAATAAATGCTTTTACAAGTAAAGAATGTACTTGTTTTTATGTTAAATTACTAGATGAGCATATAAATATAGGAATAGATGTACTTAGCGATATGATACTTAATTCTCGCTTTGATGAACGAGATATTAAAAAAGAAAAATCAGTAATATTAGAAGAATTAAAGATGTATGAAGATTCTCCTGATGACTTGGTATATGATTTATTACTTGAAAATATTTATAAAGACCATAGTCTTGGTATGAATATTTTAGGTGATAGACAGTCTTTAAAAAACTTAAAAAGAGAAAGTATTTTAGATTACTACAATGAATATTATGTGCCAAACAATTCTATAATATCTATTTGTGGTAATTTTAAATTTGAGGAAATAGTTAAACAAATAGAAGAAAAATTCAAAACTTGGCAACCAAAATCAGTAGATACAACCACTACAAAGCCAAACTTTAATCCTTGTATTGTTAAAAAGAACAAGGATATAGAACAAGTAAACTTAGCAATTAATTTAGATGCTATACCTATGACAAATAATAGGGAAGTTTATGCTTTATCTGTTGTAAATAATGTATTTGGAGGAAGCATAAGCTCTAGATTATTCCAAAAGATAAGAGAAGAAAAAGGCTTAGCTTATTCTATATATTCATCACAAACTTTATATGAAGATTGCGGTGAGTTAGGGATATTTGCTAGTACTAGTACTGAAAATATACAAGAAGTGTATAAATCTATATTAGAAGAAATAGAACTAATTAGAAATGAATATATTTCGCCACAAGAAATACATGAAAGTAAAGAACAACTAAAGGGAAGCTATATGTTAGATCTTGAAAGTACTAGTAGCAGAATGATGTCAAATGGGAAAAATCTGCTTATGAGAAATAAAGTAGATGACGAACAAGATATTATAGATTATATTAACGCAGTAGAATACGACGATGTATAATCAAAAAAGTATTTAATACAGAAAATATGGGTGTTTGCATAGTAGGTAAAGATGTAGAAAACATAAATTTATAAATCTTGACAATATTAAATTTGAAATGAATAATTTCTTATATTGGAGGGATATTTATGTATTTATCTGAAATAGCAGGTAAAGAAATTGTAAATTTAATCACAGGAGAGAGATTAGGGGTAGTCGGCGAATGTGATATTATAATAGATGAGGCTACAGGAAATATACTAGCCTTATCTATACCTAGAGAAAGAGGGTTTTTAGGTCTTAGAAAAGACAAAGAAGTATTGGAAGTTCCGTGGAGAAATGTAAGAAAAATTGGAAATGATATGATAATAATAGAATATGAAGGAATATATTAGGAGGATATTATGGAGGTTTTAGTACAAAAGTTTGGTGGTACATCAGTAGCATCATACGAAAAGATGAAAGAAGTATGTAAAATAATAGAAGCACATAAAGAAAAATATAAAAATATAGCAGTTGTTGTTTCAGCTATGGGGAGAAAAGGGGCTCCATATGCTACAGATACACTTATAAGCATGTGTACTAATATAAATGATAGACCTACAAAAAGAGAGCTTGATATGATAATGTCATGTGGAGAAATTATATCAGGTACAATACTTGCAACTATGCTAGATTCAATGGGAATACCAGCTACATTTTTAACTGGGACTCAAGCAGGTATAATAACTACAAAAGCATTTTCAAATGCTAAAATAAAAAAAATAAATCCTAAAAAAATTCAAAGAGAATTAGCTGATGGAAAAGTTGTAATTATAGCAGGGTTCCAAGGAGGAACTGAAGATGGTGAAATAACTACACTAGGCAGAGGCGGTTCTGATACATCAGCAGTTGCTATAGGAAAGGCATTAGGCAGTGATTTAGTACAAATTTATACAGATGTAGATGGTATAATGACGGCAGATCCAAGAATTGAGCCAGATGCTAAAGTATTAAAATATGTAGATTATGATGAAGTATTTCAAATGGCAGAAAAGGGAGCAAAAGTTATACATCCAAGAGCAGTAGAACTTGCTAAAAATGCAGATATAATACTGCAAATAAAAAACACTTATAATCCAAATTATGAGGGGACAAAAATAGGTCCAGCAAATGTGCTAAAAGATGTATATGAAGACAGCTCAAAAGTTAAATTTATGAGTGCTGTTGCTCATAAAGATAAGATAGCACAAGTTAAAGTTATAGCTACAGAAGATATATTTTCTAGAATACTAAATGAAATGGAAGATAGACATATAAATATGGATATGATAAATTTCTTTACTGAAAAGAAAGCTTTTGCACTTGATGTAAGCAATCTTGAAGAAGTTGAAAATATATTAAAACAATACGATGTAGAATATGAAATAAAACCTGACTGTGCTAAAGTAACATTAATAGGAAATAAAGTGACCGAGACACCAGGGGTTATAGCAAAAATAATGAGAGCTTTAAATGCTGAAAATGTAACATTACTCCAATCTTCAGATTCATACAACTCATTGTCTTGTCTTGTAGATGAAAAAGATATGGTGACAACAGTGCATGTTATACACAATGCATTTTCTGTTTAATAAAATACATAATGATATATCGATAATAGGCTTACCTTATATTAGGTAAGCTTATTTTTATTCTAATAAATATACAAAGTTGTTGGCGCCATGAGCGAAGCGAATTTTAAGCAACATGCGAAGTTGTTGGCGTCATGAACGGAGTGAATTTTCTATAATAAAATATTCTATTTTGGGCAAAATATTTCTGTATAATAGTTGACAAATTGCTATATAAACTTAATTTTTTATAATAACTTTTGTCTAATATATTTATAAAATATAAGGGGTGAAAATATGCCAAAAAACGAAAATACTCAAAATCCGTACATAAATTTATGCGATTGGAATTTTTCAGATGCAAATGATATTAATTTATGTAACTTAGGTGTTGATGACGACCAAGACAACAATCTAGATAACCTAGAAGGAAAGGTACAAAATCCAAATACTATAGATAATCCAAAAGAAAACCCAGATCAAAAGCCAAAAGAAGGCCACGGAAATTTAATAGGTAGCTCTAATAAAAATATTACAGAATACGATTTGAAAAGTGAAGCTAAAATACCACAAAATAACGATAATGATGATGAAGACGAAGAAGACAATAAACAAAAACAAGTTGTCCAAAATATAAAAGAACTTGGGACAACACAAGTACCGACAAAAGAAAATAAAGAAATTCAATGCATTACGATTATCGGTGAAATAGAAGGCCACTTTATGGGGAATCCACAAAAGAAAGCGACTAAATATGAACATATCATACCAATGCTTTACTCAATAGAAGAAGACCCAGAAATAAAAGGGATATTAGTAATACTAAATACTGTTGGAGGAGATGTTGAAGCTGGTCTTGCTATGGCTGAGCTTTTACACAGCATATCTAAAAAAGTAGTAACACTAGTACTAGGTGGAAGTCACTCAATTGGAGTTCCGCTTGCAACAGCGGGTGATTATTCATTTATCGCACCTAGTGCAACTATGATAGTCCATCCAGTAAGAACAAATGGACTAGTAATAGGAGTAAATGAAACATTTGAGTATTTCAAAAAAATGCAGGAAAGAATAAACGAGTTTATAATTAGAACATCAGACATATCAAAAGAAGAGTTGACTAAGCTTATGTATACAAAAGATGAACTTGTAAGTGATGTGGGTAGTGTTCTAATAGGTAAAGAAGCAGTAGACTGTGGACTTATAGATGAAGTCGGAGGTATTAAAGAATCTCTTACAAAACTTAAAGAATTAATAAAGGAAAATAACAATTAAACAAACAAATTGAATCTCCTGTGTTTAAATACTATAATTTATGATATAATATTAAAATACAAATAAAGTGTTAGTGTTTATGCATTAACACTTTTTGCTGTGAATATAGAATTTTTACAGTATTAATATCCTTAAAATAAGAGGTGAGATTGGTGGCAAAGAAGAAGCAGGGTAAATTTTCGAAAAAGAAAACAACAAATATTAATATTGGATCAGAGTATAGTAAT
>CALEBD010000187.1 GCA_937944945.1 uncultured Clostridium sp.
CAATTAGACGTTATAAACAGAACTTTCCATGGTAAAATGGCTTAATATTTAATTAAAATATAATTAAAATTAAATTACAATAACAACAAAGCCCCAAAGAACTGTAAAGTTCTCTGGGGCTTTGTCTTATATAAATTATTTTTTTAGTAGACATTTCTAAATTATTGATTTATAATAATCTCATAATACTACTTAATGTATACAATATTCCAATAGATTTTAGAAATTCTACTTAATTATTATTTCTTACACAGAATAATAAATATCACTTTAGAAAATTATATTTACAGATATAATAATCTAATTCTATATGGAGGCTTGAATATGTTAAAAGGAAGGGTTCACTCAATTGAAACATTTGGAACAGTTGATGGTCCAGGTATAAGATATATAATATTTTTCCAAGGTTGTCCACTAAGATGTAAATACTGTCATAACAGAGACACTTGGAAACCAAATTGCGGAAAGGAATACACTTCTGATGAACTAGTACAAGATATAGTAAAATATCAATCATACATGCAGTTCTCTGGTGGTGGTGTAACAGCATCAGGTGGAGAAGCTACTCTACAAGCTGATTTCGTTGCAGAACTATTCGCAAAATGTAAAGAATTAGGCATACATACATGTCTTGATACAGCAGGATTTGTCGATATCGAAAAAGTTGATAAATTATTAGACTACACTGACCTTGTTTTATTAGATATAAAACATATAGACAATGAAAAATGCAAAAAACTAACAGGTGTTGGTAATGAAAAAGCACTTAAATTAGCAAAACATTTAGATGAAAGAAATATCCCTGTTTGGATTAGACAAGTTCTTATCCCAGGTATAACAGATGATCAAGCCGATTTAGAAAAATTAGGACAATTCATCTCTACTCTAAATAATGTTGACCGTGTTGAATTTTTACCATATCACGGTATGGGAATTCACAAATGGGAGAACATGGGATTTGAATACGAACTTAAAGACGTACAAGAACCTACTGCTGAAGAAGTTAAACGTGCTAGTGATATTGTTGAATCATTCGGTGTAGAAGTTCATAATAATAAAGTTGCTAAATAGTATCCATCTTGGATATTATTATAGATAAGTCAATGCATTATTTTATTAATGTATACTTTAAAAGCATATAAAGATTCTATGATTTATCAAATTAATATAATTTTTATATGTAATTAAAATGCCCTTATATATTTTTAAAGTTATTAAACTTTATAATTTTTTTATACTTTGGAAGTCTGAATAAGACTTCTTTTTATTTTACAAAAAATAAGACATTAAAAAGTGCATCTTTAGATACTATCTGTATCTCAGATGCACTTTTTTATTATTAATACCCTATTTAAATTATATAATGTAGTTTTCTGAAGTCTCTAAAAGCATAAATCGTGATAAAAATTGTTTTGTTCTATCTTCTTTTGGTCTTGTAAATATTTCTTTTGGAGTCCCCTGCTCTACTATAACTCCCTTATCCATAAATACAACTCTATCTGCTACATCTCTAGCAAATGCCATTTCATGCGTTACTACAATCATTGTAATGCCTTCATCTGCGATTTGTTTCATGGTATCTAATACTTCTCCAACAAGCTCTGGATCTAATGCAGATGTAGGTTCATCAAATAATATTACATCTGGATTAAGAACTAATGCTCTAGCTATGCTTGCTCTTTGTTTTTGTCCTCCAGAAATCATATGTGGGTAGTAATTTATTCTCTCTCCTAAACCTATTCTCTCTAGCATCTTTTTACTTTTTTCATATGCTTCTATCTTGTTCATTTTATGGACGATAACAAGACCTTCCATCACATTTTCTATAAGGGTTTTATGGCTGAATAAGTTATAATTTTGAAATACCATTGCTGTATTTCTTCTTAAATCTATTATCTTCTTTTTTTGATTTTTTCCGATATATTGGCAATCTACTATATGACCACCGATATCAATAATCCCTTTGTCTGCAGTCTCTAAAAAGTTTAAACATCTTAAAAATGTTGTTTTGCCAGAACCACTAGGCCCTAAAATTGCAACAACTTCACCCTTTTTTATCTCCATATCTATTCCCTTTAATACCTCAACATCTTCAAACGATTTGTGTAAATTTTTTATACTTACTACAGTAGTTTTATCCATATTAATTAACAAATATAAAATTAAATCTTGATTATAATAAATAAAATTCAATAAGTAAAATTTAATTTTATATCCCCTTTCTTATTTATTATTTATTTCATTTACTGCCCTCTCCACTCTATCTAACGCTTCTGTCAAAGTTCTTCTTGTGCAGGCAAAATTGGCTCTTAAATATCCATCTTTACCGAAGTCTTTTCCATTTGAAAAATTAACACCTGCTCTCTCTCTGAAAAATTCCCATGGATTTTCTAAATTAAGCTCAGTCGGGTCTATCCACGCAAGATAAGTCCCTTGGTTGTGATTAATAGATAAACCATCTATATTAGATATTCTATCTTCTAAATAATCTCTATTGTCTTTTAGATAGTCTAGTAGTTCCTCTCTCCAATCATCACATTCAGTATATGCCGCTTTTATCGCCTTTATTGTCAGTGCATTTGGTGTTGCGAACAATCCATTTGCTAATTTTCTGTATTTCTCTCTTATTTCATCATTTGGAATTATTGAAAATGCAAAAGGTATTGCTGCTATATTGTATGTCTTTCCTGCACTTGTAAAAGTAATACTTCTATTTTTCATCTCTTCATTTATTGTAAATGCTGGTATGTGATTTCCCTCGAAAATAAGTTGACTGTGTATCTCATCTGATATAAGAAGTAAATCATGCTCTATTATAAACTGTGATAATCTATCTAGTTCTTCTTTTGTAAATACTCTCCCAACTGGGTTGTGTGGGTTACAAAGTACAAATGCTTTAACATCATTATCAATTTGTCTCTCCATTTCATCCCAATCGAAAGTATAAACTCCATCTACTTTAGTTAGAGGTATTTCTTGATATTCACAATTAGCTTCTTCTGGCAATTTTCTTATATGCGAATACATCGGCGTGTTATAAAGTATTTTTCCACCTGCAAGTCTGCATGCTAAGTTGCTTCCTGGCATAAGACTAGGAACCCATACTATCCAATCTTTATCTATTTCATAGTCATAATTCTTTTTATAATAATCTACTACTACATCTTTTAACTCCCAATCATGTGAAGTATAACCAAAAATTCCATGATCAACTCTATCTTTTATTGCATCAATAATCTTTTGTGGAGCTTTAAAGTCCATATCTGCAATCCAAAGAGGTATATAGTCTCCCCCTTGATAGTCCCATTTTGCGCAATGTGTATTTTTTCTGTTTATTTCAGCATCAAAGTCGTATTTTTTCATCTTATCTTCCCCATTTTTTTAAATTTATTTTTACGTTTTATTAATCGTATTCCCCACGTATTAAATTTTGTTTTACTAATTCCCCTTTACCTATTTTTTCAACCCTCTCATCAAGCTTACTTTTTATAAGTACTTTCTTGCTTTTAAAATCTATTTTGTTTTCTAGTTTTTTAGTTGCAAATTCTATAACTAAGCACACCCCCCAATATACCAACGCTGCAGCTATATAAACTTCAAAATATCTAAGATTTCTCCCACTTGCTACTTTTGCTGCTCCCATAATATCCTGAACAGCACTGTAAATGCCAACGATGTATTTTTCAATAATCCTATAAGTGTATTCCCCAGTATTGGCAATGCTACTAAAAGTGCTTGCGGAAGTATGACTCTTCTCATAGTTTGAAAATTGGTCATACCTAATGACATAGCTGCCTCTATTTCATTTTTGTCAATTGATAATATTGTAGCACGTATTGTCTCAGAAAGGTACGCTGCTTCATTTAATATAAATGCAATAAATACAAAAATTATTGCTGGAACTTGATTTATGTTTATATTTATGTTGAACTCTTCATTTATAACTGATAAAAATATCGGTAATCCATAATAAGATAAAAATAATTGCACTAAAAGTGGTGTCCCTCTCATGAATGAAACATATAATGCACAGATTTGTCTTAATACAGGAACTTTTTTTATCTTTATAATAGCTAATACAAATCCTAATAAAAGACCTCCAACCATTGCCACAGCTGTCATCAATAATGTAACTGGCAAGGCCTCAACTAATTTAGGAATAAATTCTAATATATATTTTGGATCAAATACACTCTTCATAACTTCATCCCTCTTTTATTTTTATATTCCTTGAGTATAATCTTTTTTTGTATATTTTAAGCAAAGTTTTGATAATGTTCCATCGTCTCTCATTTCTTTTAATACAGTATCAAATCTTTCTTTTAATTTTGTATCATCTTTTCTAAATAAAAAATATGCTCTTGAATCTTGGATTTCATCTGAATTTTCTATAGGTACTACATCCGCATCTATACCTAATTGTTTTTCGACTTGTTCTACATATGACTCATTACAGATATAAGCTGGATATCTCCCTGCTGTTACATTGTGTATAAATGTTGCAGTATCTGCTTCTGCATATGCTAATTTTATTGGATTGTCGCTGTGTTTTTCGTTATAATCTTCTAAATACATAGCAACTGCTGTTCCTGATATGGCTTGGATTTCCTTCCCTTGTAAATCTTCAAGCGATTTTATACTTTTATCGCCTTTTGGTACTACTATTACAGTTGGACTTTTAAAATAACTTATATCAGAGAATATTTATCCCCCTTTTATTAAATTTAATCCACTATCTTATATAATTTTTCCTTTTATTAATCTTACTTATATCTATAATATCTCGTATATTAAGCTTATATTTCTGTAGTTTTATTTTCTAACTCATCATCGAACTTTAATTCACGAAGGTATTTATAGTAAGATTTTATATTATTTAAGGCTGCTACTGGATTATTTCCTAATAATCTATCTTTTACAACTAAAGTAGTTGTAATTGCTTCTGAATATTTATAAAACAAACTATCATGACCTACACATAGCCCCATAACTATATTTATATCTGTTTTTTCTTTATTTAATAATTTAGCCTGTATAATAGGATTACACATGTTATTTCCTGTAACATTACATCTTTTTTCAATTCCTATTTCTTCTTTAGCAACTTCTCCTACTTTACATCCTACTCCAAAAACTTCGAATCCATAATCTCTTAAAAGTCCTGCTAATACTCTGCTTTCATCTATTAATCCTACACATGTAACTATGCCGATTTTTTTAGCACCTAATTTTTTAGCCCATCGAATTGTCTCTTCTACACGAGATGCTCTACAGTAAAAATCAGCTTCTATCTCGGCACTTGCCCTAGCTATTTTTAAATTTTCTTCGTCGTCTAAATAATTTTTTTTGCTTTCATCTACTTCTTCCTTACTTAGAGTTTTTGATACACAAAAACTTGGGTATTTGTTTTTCCCAGTTGAACATTTTTTAACACTACAGTCTACACATGTAAAACACTTATTATTTTCCATCTTATCCCCCCATATTTAATTAATTATTTTTATTCTCCCCTATTTCCTACTATGTTAGTATGACTAATATGTTTTAAATAGCAGTATACTTTACCAATATATGTCAACATTTTTATTATACTTTTTAAAATACTTTATTTAATAAAGACAAATTCACCTCATTCATAGAGCCAATGACTTCGTCCGCTTCTTAAGATAATACGCTTGAAATTAAAAAAAGCAATATATAAAGATCTGTATATCTTTATATATTGCTATCTTTTATTATATTAAATTTATAAGAATACTTTTACCTATAACTACTCCAATTAAACTAAGTATAACATTTAAAATTATATTTACCATTGCACTTATATAACTTCCATCAGAGAAAAGACCTACTGTAGGATTAGCTGTGATACCTGACAATCCATCAGAA
>CALEBD010000188.1 GCA_937944945.1 uncultured Clostridium sp.
TATTTTCATCTATTTCTAATATAGAATTTTCTAATCTATCATATTTACCAAAAGTAACATCACCTTGATCCATATGTGTTGAATATATTTTTGATTTTTCTTCTCCATTTAAAGAACCAATTCCTTCTATAGCAAAGTGAGTAGTCCCTGCTGGTCCAAATTCTATAATACAGGCTCCTTCTATAGATGAAATAGTCCAAATCATACCCATTCTGTCACTTGCTACCGGAAAATACTTACATACTTGCATTCATCATTACCTCCCTCTTAGTATTTTTTTCTAATGATAATATTTTTATTAAGGTTTCCATAATACCAATTGGAAGTTCATAACCTATTTTTTGTGCATGGTCATCAAGTGTTATTTGTGTAAGTCCATGTTGTTTTAATATCATTGGATTTTCATGTCCTATGTATATATCGCCATCCATTGAACCATATAATTTTCTAAGAGGGGCAATATTTGCAATCCTACTTATATATGGATTAAATCCTTTTTTAGATATATTTTCTTTATGTTTTACATCTTGTTCATATAATTCTCTAACTTGAACAAATACTGGTTCTAATCCTAAGTCACTTAAGAAGTCTACTGTTTCAAATGCCATCATAGGAGTATTTCCGTAAACTAATTTTTTGCCATTTAAAATTTCACAGCTAGTATTATATAATTCTTCATATCTTTTTATTTCGTCTTCTAAGTCACTTAAGAAGTCTACTTCTAAAATTTCACTTAATTTTGCATAGTTTTTAGTTATAGTTTCTTTATCCATATGCTTATCAAAGTAAATATAATCTATATCAAACTTTTTCTTCATAGATTTTGCTAAATCTAATGCTATCATATCCGTTACTATATTTAATTGTGCTTTAGACGCATTTTGTATATCTTCTATGCTACATTTTGAAGGAATTACAGCATTTATAGTTATATTGTGTTTTTTCATTAACTTAATAAGTTCTGTCTCTTCCACATTTTTTTGTCTATGTCCAAGTATATTTATACCTTTTTTGTCTTTAAATTTTTTCATAGCTGTACTAAGAACTGCTAAAGAACGACTCATCCCTGGTATATGTGCGTTACATGTAAAGTGATCTGTATTTACAACAAATACAGGTATATCTACTTCATCTTCTAAAGAATATGAAAGTGATGAGTAATCCTCCCCTATAACTTCTGGAACACATGTTGAAACTACCATGATTGCATCTGGATTTTCAAATTCTATTATTTGTTTTATTGCTTTTTTAACTTTCTTTTCAGCTGAAAAAACAACATCACTTTCTTTTATTGCCACAGAATACACGCTATCTAAACCTTCTTGCCTATGGTAAGCAAAGTTTTTAGCATAGTATGTACATTCGCTTGTTCCTACAACTACCAATGCCATATTTTTTATATATGATGCTTTAAGAATTACTCCAAATAAGGGACAGTGAGTCCCTGGAAAAACTGCATGAGATAATGATTTTATATCTTTATCTGCATTAATATCATTAAGTCTATTTAAAATATCTAAAGTATACATTATTTTCCCTTTCCATATTATACAATTGCCTTTATAGTTTCTATCGGATGAATTCTAGGCTTTTTACTTATTGGGTCGTGGTCAATATCACATTTAACCCCATATACATCCCTTATAATATCGTGACTTATAGTTTTATTTGGATGTCCATCTGCAACTATATTCCCATTTTTCATGATTACAAGTCTATCACTATATTTGCTTGCTTGGTTTAAATCATGAAGTACCATTATTATTGTTATATTTAAATTTTTATTTATTTCTCTGACTAATTCCATTAACTCTAATTGATGAGATATATCTAAATAAGTAGTTGGTTCATCTAGTAATAGTATCTCTGGTTTTTGACATAATGCTTGAGCTAGGTGAGCTCTTTGTCTTTCTCCTCCAGATAGTGTACTTACTGGTGTATTTTTATATTTAGTAAGCCCTACATTTTCTATTGCCCAATTTACTATTTCTTCATCTTCTTTCAATTTTGTTTCATACCATTTTTTATGAGGCATTCTTCCGAAATAAACTAAATCTTCCACACTTATATCACCTGGTACAGTATTATGTTGTGATAATAAGCATAACTTTAGTGAGATTTTTTTATTTTTTATATCTGTTAATTTTTGATTTTCTATATATATTTCACCACTTTTAGGTTTTACCATTCTTGATAAAGCCTTTAAAAGTGTACTTTTTCCACTTCCATTTGGTCCTAATATAGAAACTACTTGTCCTTTTTCTATATCTATACTCAAATCTTCAATTATAATTTTTTGTTCGTATCCAACTTTTAAATTTTTTGCTTTTATCATATTTAATAGCTCCCTTTACGTCTTAATAAGTATAAGAAAAATGGTCCTCCTATTATAGACATAATTACACCAACTGGTATTTCTATAGGCCCTCCAATAGTTCTTGCTAAAGTATCTGCTACTAAAAGGACAATAGCACCAAATATAATACTAAATGGTATTGTATATTTATGATCACTTCCCATAAGCATCCTAGCTATATGAGGAACTATAAGTCCAACAAAACTTATAATACCTACTACTGCTGTCGCCGTTGCTGCCAAAAATACTGCAACGGCTGATATAGCCAATCTAGTTAAATTAACATTAAATCCTAAGTTTCTAGCTGCATCATCTCCAAGTTGAAGTACATTTGCACTTCTTATTAAAAATAATGCTATTATTAGGCCTACTATTGAATATGTAATAAGCATATTAACATCTGCCCAAGTTTTAGTTGCTAAACTTCCATTTAGCCAAAGCATTGCACTTTGTATTTTGTCACTGTGCATTGTTGATAAGTAACTTATTACTCCACCTAATATTGTGTTTATTGCCACACCAGATAAGACTATTCTTCCTGGATGAAGTCCGTTTTTCCATGCCATGATATAGACAAGAGTACACGCTAATGCTCCCCCTATAAATGCAAAAAAAGGTAGCATACTAGTGTAAGCTGGTGATAATAAAAGTATTATTACCGCCATAACACTTGCCCCTGTTGAAACACCTGTTATTCCTGGGTCTGCCAGTGAGTTTTTCATAACCGACTGTAGTAAAAGACCTGAAACTGCTAAATTAGCTCCAACTAATGCTGCAAGTATATTCCTCGGTAACCTCATTTTATAAACTATAGTCGTTACCATTTTATTATCATTATTGATAAGTGCGCTAAATATTTCCCCTAAACTTAAATTAACACTTCCAATTGTTGATAGTATTACTAAAAGTAAAACTAGGGCGATACCGCCCATAGTTAATGTTATTATTTTTTTATTAAGTTTCATATTATTCACCGTATAATATTCCACCTAAAGTTTTTATAGCTTCACTTACATTTAAATTTGCTGATACGTTGAATACGTTTGAATCAAGGTCTATTACTTTATTATTTTTTACTGCATCTAATTCTGCATATGCTGGATTTTTATCGAATGCATCATCAAAAGCTTTTTTAGTTTCTTCTAAGTTACCATGAGCAAATCTTAATATATAGTCAGGATTTGTTTGTACTATTTGCTCTAAACTAAATTGAAGATATGGTGATTTTGCTGAACCATCTAATTCTGTAGCTATATTTGTTCCACCTACAGTTTTAAGTAAATCTCCTAAGTAAGAAGTTTCTGTAGCTAACATGAAGTTTTCTCCACTACCAAATAATATAGCAACTGTTGCATCTGTATCGCCTTTTATTTTAGCAACTTCTTTTTCACTTTCTTTTAAAGAACTTATTAATTTTTCTGCTTCTTCTTGTTTATTTATTTCTTTTCCTAATTCTTCTATACTAGTTAAGAAATTTGTATAAGTAGTTGTGTCTATATAAAATGTATTTATATCATATTCTTTCATACTTTCTTCTACTGACTCTTTAAATGATTTATCCATTACAAATACATCTGGTTCAAGTGAGGCAACTTTTTCCAAATCTGGTGCCATTGCTTGTCCTACTTGTGGTAAATCTTTTAGATCTTCTGGTATATCTAATTGAGTTGTTGGGATTCCGATTATATCAGCTCCTAATTCATGTAAAACATTAGTTGCTGCTACTGAACAATCAACTACTTTTACGCTTTTTTCCTCTTCTTGTTTGCCCGAGTTACCGCTTGCGCATCCCGTTAAAAACATTGCTGAAACCATTAATACTGATAATACTTTTTTTAATTTCATGATTTTTTCTCCCCCATTTTTAAGCTATGATTTTTTTAGCTAAATTTAAATATATTTGTGCCATTTCACTATTACTGTCTTTTTCTATTACTGTTTTTCCTTCATTTTCTGCCACCTGTACTATTCCATTTCTAGGGACATTGTGGAAAACATGTGAATTTATTTCTTGTGCTAAGTTATTTACTAAATCTTCTTCATTTTCAACATTTTTAGCATTTAAGATAAGACCTTTTAATGACGCATACCCTCTCTTTTTAAATTGATTTACTGCTGTAGATATATTGCTAGCAGCATACATCGACATCATTTCTCCAGATGTAACTATGTATACTTCTTCTGCATAACCATTTCTAATTGGCATAGAAAATCCACCACATACAACATCACCTAGAACGTCGTATATTACAATGTCTGGCTTATAAACTTCAAATGCCTCTAACTCTTCTAGTTTTTCAAAAGCGGCTATTATTCCTCTACCGGCACATCCTACTCCTGGTGTAGGTCCTCCAGCTTCTACACAAAGTACCCCGTTATATCCTTCAAATACTATATCTGAAAGCTCTAAATTGTCACCTTTTTCATTCATGACATCAAGAACTGTATCTATGAATTCACCTTTCATAAGATTTTTTGTTGAGTCTGCTTTTGGATCACAACCTATTTGCATGACTTTATATCCTAAATGGGATAATGCTGCTGACAAATTTGATGTAGTTGTAGATTTTCCTATTCCACCTTTTCCATATATAGCTATTTTTTTCATTTATTCTACCTTTCATTTTATTTTTATGATAATAATTATCATTCTCTGTTATTAATTCTATATTATTTTAATTTCAAATGCTTTAAATATATTTACTTTTTTTGCAATTTTATTGATATTCATTATCATTTACAAAGAATTTTATGTTATAATATTGATTATGTTTTTCCTTTTTTAGGAAATTGTATCGGATTATATATTAAATTTATACAGGTAGGGGATTATGAATAATTTAGAAAAAATATCAAAAGATTTTTATGATTGTGTCAATATTCCTATAAGGTATATTGATAGTAACTTCAATGTGAAACATAATATAAGCTCTTCTTCTATTGATGTGTTTATCGATGAATTGGAAATTTACAAGGATATTAATAAAAATGAAATATGTACAAATCAAATTTTAAATTATGATAATATACATTTTATAATTAAACCTTTCCAATATAGAGGCGATAATGGATTTTTTGTTGTGGGTCCTTTTAAAACTCTATCCACTTTAGAACATGACCATATTCCGTTTAAGCCGATACATTGCATTAATCACTTAGAAAATATACTAAAGTACATAATAAAAGAAATTGATCACCATACTCGTAATTTTAGTAAATATATTTATGAATCTGTTTCTTATATTCGTAAACATTACAGCAATGATATTAAAATTGACGATATATGCTCTCATTTAAATATTAATAAAAGCTATTTTTGTAGGCTATTTAAGAGTGAGATGGGATTAACTTTTTCACAATTTTTAAATGCATATAGAATTGAAAGAAGTAAGGAGCTTTTAAAAAATAAGGAATACTCTATCTTAGATGTGGCTATGGAGGTTGGGTATAACAACCATAATTATTATAGTAGTTTATTTAAAAAATTTAATAAGATTACACCTTTGGATTATAGAAATCAATATAT
>CALEBD010000189.1 GCA_937944945.1 uncultured Clostridium sp.
AATTAAAGAAAATAATAAATATAATTAAAATACATAGATAATTTGCAAACTTATCCATCAATCCGTTTGAAAATAAATTTATGATTTTAAAACTAACTTGATTAGTGGAGATTTGGAAGGAGAAAATTATGTCAGTAATAGAATCAGTATACGCAAGAGAAGTATTAGACTCAAGAGGTAACCCAACTGTAGAAGTTGAGGTTGTATTAGAATCAGGTGCAGAAGGTAGAGCTATAGTTCCATCTGGAGCATCTACAGGAGCTTTCGAAGCTGTTGAATTAAGAGACGGTGACAAAGGTAGATACTTAGGAAAAGGTACTCAAAACGCTGTTAACAACGTTAACACTATAATAGCACCAGAATTAGAAGGATTAGAATCAACTGATCAACCAGGAATAGATGCATTATTATTAGAATTAGACGGAACACCAAATAAAGGTAAATTAGGGGCAAATGCTATATTAGGTGTTTCTATGGCTGTAGCTAGAGCATCTGCTGATGAGTTAGGATTACCATTATTCCAATACATAGGTGGAGTTAACGCTAAACAATTACCAGTTCCAATGATGAACATATTAAACGGTGGAGAACATGCTGATAACAACGTTGACGTTCAAGAATTCATGATATTACCAGTTGGAGCTCCTTGCTTCAAAGAAGGTTTAAGAATGGGTGCAGAAGTATTCCACGCACTTAAAAAAGTTCTTGGAGAAAAAGGATTAGCTTGTGGTGTAGGTGATGAAGGTGGATTCGCTCCAAACTTAGGATCAAACAGAGAAGCTTTAGAATTAATAGTTGAAGCTATAAAAGCTGCTGGATACGAACCAGGAAAAGACGTTATGTTAGGATTAGACGTTGCTGCATCAGAAATGTACAACGAAGAAACTAAAAAATACGTTTTAGCTGGAGAAGGAAAAGAATTAACTGCTGCTGAAATGGTAGACTTATACGAAGATTGGACTACTAACTTCCCAATAATAACTATAGAAGATGGTTTAGATGAAGAAGACTGGGATGGATGGAAAGTTCTTACTGAAAGATTAGGTAAAAAAGTTCAATTAGTTGGTGACGACTTATTCGTTACAAACACTGAAAGATTAGAAAGAGGTATAGAAGCTGGTGTTGCTAACTCTATATTAATAAAAGTTAACCAAATAGGTACTATAACTGAAACTTTAGATGCTATAGAAATGGCTAAAAGAGCTGGATACACTGCAGTAATATCTCACAGATCTGGTGAAACAGAAGATACTACTATAGCTGACTTAGCTGTAGCTGTAAACGCTGGTCAAATAAAAACTGGTGCTCCATCAAGAACTGATAGAGTTGCTAAATACAACCAATTATTAAGAATAGAAGAAACAGTTGGTGCTCAAGCTAGATACTGTGGATTAAAATCTTTCTACAACTTAAACAAATAATTATAAATTAATTAGCAAACAAACAAATTTTATGAA
>CALEBD010000190.1 GCA_937944945.1 uncultured Clostridium sp.
CCTGTGTATATACATTCCTGAATTTTCTTGAAAAGATACATGGTTTTTCTGTCCCCAGTGTTCTGTCTGTTCCTTTGTACACTTCGAAAATCAGCTTTTTTAAATCAAGATGCTGACTTATCTTATAAGGTAGCACTTATGGATAAAGAAATAGATATACTTTATTATAAAGTGAGAGAAGATTGTCTAAAAGTTATGCATGAAAATCCAGAAAAGAATATAACTCAAGGAGTTAAGCTTGTATTTACAGCTAGATATTTAGAGAGAATAGGAGATCATATTACTAATATATGCGAAAAAATAATATATGCAAGAAATGGTAAAATGATTGAAATTGGATAGCGATAGGTATTATAATTAAGGTATGAGTAGTATATTACAGTTAAATATTGTATATACGATTATATTCTTTTAACCAACAAAATATATATGTAAACAGGTTGCCGATATACATTTAAGTGTATCGGCAATTCTGTGTTTTAATATAAAAAATATATTGTCGAATTAATGCGATAAATAGAATAAAATATTAATTCAAAATAAAGGTTTAGTTAAGTTTTCTAGATTAATATATAATCAGAAAATAAAAAAAGGAGAATTAATATGAAAAACGTTTTCCAAAAAAGCATGACAGTATTATTAGCGTTGACATTTATATTGGCTATAAGCAATTTAAATGGAGTTAATACCTCATTTGCAGATACAGAGGATAATACAACACAAACGACAACTGAGCAAAGTAATAGTGATGACTCAACAACATCAGATGATTCAGCTACAGATGATTCAACTACAACTGAAGAATCTACACAAGACTCAGAAAAAGATGAAAACACCCTTACAACAAAAGATGGATTTAAGTACATATTAGAAGAAGATGAAGTTACGATTAAGGGCTATGAAGGTAAAGAAAGTGATTTAGAAATACCAAGTAAAATAGATGGTCATAAAGTAACTAAAATCGGAGAAAATGCATTCGACGGTAATGAAGAAATAATAAATGTAACAATACCAGATAGTGTAAAAACTATAGATTTATATGCATTTTATAACTGTACTTCACTTGAAACAGTAAGCATACCAGAAAGTGTTACAAGCATAGGTGAAGGAGCATTTGCAAATTGTACAGCTCTTAATACGATAAATCTTCCGAGTAAGATAAAAACAATAAGTTATGGATTATTTGCAAGTTGTAGCAATTTAACTAAAATTGAAATACCAAGCAAAGTAACATCAATAGATGGATATGCATTTTATGCTTGTACATCTCTAAAAGATGTAAATATACCAGAGGGAGTTACAAGTATAGGAGAGGCAGCATTTTACTACTGTGTTGGATTAGAAAATCTAGAATTATCAAAGAATGTCACAGAAATAGGCGATTATGCATTTGAAAATTGTACAAACTTAACTATAACAGGATACAATAATACTAAAGTTAAGACTTATGCAACTGAAAATAGTATTCCTTTTAAGACTATTTATACAGCATGGGATTATATAAAAATAATTTTTTCATCGGGTTAAAAATAAAGATTAAGTGAAAGAATCACAACTTTTGTTTCTGTTGAATGTGGAAATAATTCCGAACATTTTCCGATGATTCAGCCTGGTGTGAGAAAAGTGGATAACGTATTTTTATACTTCTGGAATCATCAATAAAGGTGAAAAACCTCTTAAAATATTAGGTATTTTAACAAGTTATAGTTGTGTTGAAGTGAAAAGCGCCAAAAAACATATGTTATGAAAGGTTTGCAAATAGATATTCGAGGAAAAATAATGAATTGCGTCACACCGAAAGGGCAGGTTTGTGTGTTTGTAGAAGCTGACAATATGGTTGTTCTCGGTGAAGACAAAGAAAACAGCGTTAAGTTGGATTGGGGTAAAATAGAGTTGGCTGTAGGAGACAAAGTGAAAATTACTGCTATTGAGGGTATGGAGTATGATACCATATATATGAGTAATATGACAGATGAAGATATGTTAGGATACTATAATCAACTTAAAAAATTTTTAACAAAAGAAGGTGTGTTGAAATGAGAGGATTCAGAATAAAATTCAGGTCAGAAGAAATTGTTGTTACCCCTGACTTCCGTTCATCAGTCACTATTTTTTACAGTAGTTCGAACGGCTATGAACTATCGGTTGCCGGTATCAAAGGCTTTGGAGATGATGCCCTGGATACTTTTTGGATAAAATCGGATATGCATATTGGAGAAAGAATTGAGATCGAAATTATAAATGCAGACGAGCAGGTTTGTTCGTCTCCGACTTGTGTAAAAAAATTAGATCCTAATCCACTAAAATTATCCGAAAAACAGAAGCAACAAATGCTTGATGAATATTTGAAAGATTTTTATCTTTTAGAAGCTCAGTTGAAGAAAAAAGGAGTTTTATAATATAGTTATGTAATATATGGCAAATATGACCGCATTAAGTATTAATGAATCATTGTTTTATATTCCGTTCGATCATACTGGTGTAATTTCTGTTTGTAATAATAAATACGGGAATGAATTAGCATGTATTGTCTCAGATATTTCGGATGATAGAATTTCTTTGAATATAGGTGATTCAGTTTGCATAAAGAGGATTGTTTCT
>CALEBD010000191.1 GCA_937944945.1 uncultured Clostridium sp.
TATTTAATTTATTTAATTTTGCAGCTTTCTTAGGCCCTATGCCTTTTACAAATTGAATATCTTTATTTAATATATTCATTCTCATCACCTAAAAAAATCCTCTATTTTATAGAGGATAAATTTTAATATATTTAAACCTTTAAAAAGGGCTGTCCTCAATAAAAATTGAAACAGCCCCCATTATTTACATAATTTTATTTCTTTATTCAACAGATACTAAATAATAATAAATTGGTTGGCCTCCATAGTATAGTTCTATGTCGATATCTTCAAATTTTTCTTCTAGAGATTCTCTTAAAGCCTCTGCTTGTTCTTCTTTAATATCTTCGCCATAGAATAAAGTTATTATAGCACTATCTTCATCTACTAAACTTTCTATAAGGTTTGTAGTTATTTCATCTATATTATCACCTGCTGATAATAACTTACCTTCACCTAAACCTATAATATTACCTTCTTTTACCTCAACATCGTTTATTACAGTGTTTCTAACAGCATAAGTAACTTGCCCACTCTTAACTGTAGATAAAGCTTCTACCATGTTAGCTTCATTTTCTTCTATAGTTAAATCAGCATCAAAGTTAACTAATGCAGCAAATGCTTGAGATACGTTTTTTGTAGGTATTACTATTATATTTTTATCACTTAAATCTTTAGCTTGATTTGCAGCCATAATTATATTGCTGTTATTTGGTAATATAATTATATTGTGTGCATTCATTTTTTCTATTGCATTCATAAAGTCTTCAGTACTTGGGTTCATAGTTTGACCACCTTCTATTATGTGATCAACACCAAAATCTTTAAATATTTTAGCTAAACCTTGCCCCATTGAAGTTGCTATAAATCCAAATTCTTTTGGTTCTTCTGATACAGCAGCTTGTTCTGAAACTTCTTTGTCTTCTTGTGCATCTTTTATTACTTTGTTTTCATGTTGTAATTTCATGTTTTCTATTTTTATAGTTAATAATTGACCATAAGCTAAAGCTTCTTGAAGAACCGTACCAGGAGTATTAGTATGAACGTGAACTTTTATTATTCCGTCATCACCAACAACTACTAAGCTGTCTCCATATTTAATCATTATATCACGCATTTTTAAGTCAGATATTTTGTCAGTTTCAAGTATAAACTCTGTACAGTATTGGAATTTTATATCTTCAGTAGATAGTCTATTTTCAACTTGTACTGAAGTAGTTTCTGTTGTTTGTATCTCTTGACTTTCTACAAATTGACCTTCTAATGATTTTAACATACCTTCGTATACTAAAACTAACCCTTTACCACCAGAGTCAACAACACCAGCTTCTTTTAAAGCATGTAATAATTCTGGAGTTCTGTCTAATGAGTTGTTAGCTTCTTTTACTAGAAGTTTCATAAATTCAATTACGTCTTCTTCTAATGCTGCAGCTTTTAAAGCATAGTCTGAACTTTCTCTTACTACTGTTAAGATAGTTCCTTCAACTGGTTTTATTACAGCCTTATAAGCCGTATCAGAACCATTTTTTAATGCTTCAGCTATATCCATGCTATTAAGTGTTTCTTTACCTTCTATTGATTTAGCTATACCTCTTATTATTTGAGATAATATAACTCCTGAGTTTCCTCTAGCACCCATTAAAGAACCTTTAGAAAGAGCCTTTCCAAGTTGTCCTATGTCATCTTGTTCTACTTTGTTTAATTCTTTTATTGCACAAGATATAGTTAGAGACATATTTGTTCCTGTATCTCCATCTGGAACTGGGAACACATTTAATTTATCTACTAAGTCTTTATGATTTTTAAGGTTATTTGCACCAGAAACAAACATATCCCTTACTTGTTTTCCGTCTATATTTTGAATCATTTCTTTCCTCCTAAATTACTTTACTCGAATACCTTGAACGTTAACGTCTATTTTGCTGACTTTTATACCTGTATCATTTTCAACAGAATATTTAACTCTTTCAATTATGTTATTTGCAACAGTCGCTATATTGATTCCATATTGCATTATAACTGATAACTCTATTTCTATAGTATTGTCTTCTAACTCTACTACTTTTACACCTTTTGCTATATTGCCTTCTTTTAGTAATTCAACTATACCTTTTATTTTTTGTGAAAAACCTACTAAACCATAGCTTTCCATAGCTGCTCTATATACTACTTGAGCTATAACTTGTTTATCTATTTCTATACATCCATATTTATTGTTTAATTTTGCACTCATGGTTTTTAACCCCCTTAAATTTTATTTTATTAATTTTATTTTATTTGGTGCTGTATCGATTTTTCCGCAAATCATCCTCTATGGATTC
>CALEBD010000192.1 GCA_937944945.1 uncultured Clostridium sp.
TATTTTCAACTTTCTACATTTTGATCTTAATTCAGATATTTTTATACCTGGTGTATCATCTATATGAATTTTCGCTCCCGATAATACTGCCATACCATCTGTTATTCTTGGCCAATCATTGGCAGCTAGTGTTCCGGTCTTGATTTTCTTTAATTCTACACTAGATTGAGCTGCTACCATACGTTGAACAAGCTGTTCCTTCGACATCTCGAGACTAAATACTGCAACTGATGCATCACCTTTTAAGGCTGCATTTTGTACTAAGTTAAGTGCAAATGCTGTTTTACCCATAGCAGGACGTGCCGCTATTAGTAACAAATCCGATCTTTGAAGACCATTTATTTTTTTATTTAAATCTCTAAATCCCGTAGTTAATCCTGTAACATCGCTTTTTTCTTCATATAATTTTTCTAGCATAGAAAGAGTTTCTGTTAAAACTTGATTTATCGGCTGAAAATCATTAGTTGTTCTCTCTTGAGATATATCAAAAATCTTTTTCTCTGCATTTTCTAAAACGTCTTCAACTTTTGTAGAGCTATCATAACCTAAATTTATAATATCATTTGCTGCTGATATTAATTGTCTAGATATAGATTTTTCTTTTACTATATTTATATAGTATTTTATATTAGATGTTGTAGGAACAATCGTCGATAAGCTTGTTATATATGCTATTCCTCCTATATCATCTAAATACCCCTGATCTCTTAGTTCATCTGCTAATGTTATTAAGTCAATTTCAGATTGATTGTTATAAAGTTTCAGCATACATTCATAAATTACTCTATGTGCTTCTTTATAAAAATCTTCTGGTATTAATGTTTCTGAAACACTTATCATAGCATCTTTGTCTAGTAATATAGATCCTAATACGGACTGTTCTGCTTCCACACTATGTGGAGGAATTCTTGTATTATCCTCCATTATTTATCACCTCAAGTTCAGGTTTATTTTTCTTTAATGTCTACTCTTATTTTTGTAACAACTTTTTGATGAATTTTTATTTCAACGAATCTAGAACCTAATACTCTTATTGGTTCATTTAAAAGTACTTTTCTTTTATCTACTGTTATACCTTTTTGTTTTTTAAGTTGTTCAGCTATTTCTTTTGCAGTTATAGAACCGAATAATCTTCCGCCTTCTCCTGCTTTTGAATATATTTCTATATTCATTTCTTTCATTTTATCGCCTAATTCAACAGCTTCTTCATACTCTTTTTGAGCTTTTATTTCTGCTGATTTATTTTGTTCTTTTAATTCTTTAACAGCTTGGTTATCTGCTAATTTTGCCATTTTTTTAGGTAGTAAGAAGTTTCTTGCATAACCATCACTTACTTCTTTAACCTCACCTTTTTTTCCTGTGCCTTTAACGTCTTTTAATAATATTACTTTCATTGATTTTCCTCCTCTAAATATTCTTCTATTATCTGATGCACCTTTTTATAAGCTTGATTTAGTGTTACATTTTTAAGTTGAGCACCAGCTATATCTATATGTCCGCCGCCTCCTAGCTTTTCCATGAGTACGTGAACGTTGATTTGTCCTAATGACCTCGCACTTATAAATACTGTGTCATTTTTGTGTCCTAGGATAAAAGAAGCTTCAACATTTTTAATATTTAAAAGTTCATCAGCTGCCTTAGCTATGACCACATTTATATTGCTTATTTCTGATTCAGAATAAGCTATACAAATTCTTTTATTTATTATTTTAGTATTTTTTATAATATCAGCTCTAGCAATAAAATCTTCTACATTTGATTTAAATAACATCTTAGTTTCAACAGTATCTGCACCGATTTTTTTCAAGTATGATGCAGCTTCAAAAGTTCTTACACCTGTCTTAAATGCAAAGAATTTTGTATCTAAGTTAATTCCTGCAAGCAAGCCTTCTGCTGTTAATTTATTTATCTTAACATCTTCTTCTAAATACTGAATAAGTTCTGTTACCATTTCACATGTAGATGATACATATATTTCATGGAATAATAAAACTGTATCTTTTATAAATTCCACACCTCTTCTATGATGGTCTATTACTATTACCTTTTTAGCAATATTTAATAATTCTTGGCATTCTGTATAGCTTGGCCTATGAGTATCCACAACAATTACAACTGTATCTTTGTTGCAGTTTTTTATAGCTTCCTCACATGTTATAAATAGACCTTTGTAATATTCCTGTTTCTTTACTCTCTTAACGAATTCTTCTATAGAATCGTTAACTTGGTCTAATACTATATTGGCTGATTTACCACAAGATTTACATATGTCAAATATACCTACAGCTGCACCCATCGCATCTAAATCTGGATATTTATGTCCCATAATGTATATATTATTACTTTGTGAGATTACTTCTTTAAGTGCATATCCTATTAATCTAGATTTAACTTTTGTAGTTTTTTCTACTGCTTTTGACTTTCCACCATAAAACTCGAATTTATCTTGAGTTTTAACAACAGCTTGGTCTCCACCTCTACCTAACGCTAAATCTAATGCACCGTTTGCACGTTGCAAATCTTTATATAAAGAATCACCTTCTCTACCAACTCCTATACTTATAGTAACTGGAAGAGTATTCTCACAGTTTATATTTCTTATAGTATCCAATATAGCGAATTTATTTTCTTGTAGTTTTTTTAATTCTTTTTCTCTAGTGAAAAAGACATATTTATCTTTAGATGTTTTTTTGATTGCCCCTTTAAGTTCATTTTCAAAAACAGATGTAAATATACGTTCCAATTCAACTGTTATTAAAGATCTCTTTTCTTCTGGAGCACTTTTTAAAACTTCATCATATTCATCAACTTGAATTAACATAATTACATTTTTATCATCTTCATATTGTTGTTTTAGTTGTAAATATTCAGTTTTATCCATCCAATATAACATCATTAGATATTTTGCATTGTCATTTTGTTCATTTTTTATAACATTATAAACAACAGTATACTGTCTATCTTTATATTCAACATCAGTATACATTTCTTTATTCTCATTTAAAACTTTTCTTAAATCTAAGTTTGGTATTATATTATCTATATTTTCACCTAATAAATCTGGTGAACCTGTCATTTCATAAAACTTATTGTTATACCAATTTATATTCCCGTCGAATTCTAATATACAAAGAGGAATTGGTAAATTCATTATAGCTTTTTTTGTTGTTTCATCCATATCTAACGACAAATTCTGAATATATTTATTCCATTCCTTTTTTCTAAAATTAGCGATTCTCCAGTTGTGAAAGACTATATATATGAATCCAAAGAAAAATAAGCCTCCTAAGTATAAATTGTAAGCAAGAAGCAGTATACTCATTATCCCTATTATCAATATATAAGCATTTATTTCTGGCATATTTATTTTAAAATTTGGCTTATTCCTCATATTTATCCTCCTATATTAATTCACAACTTTTTACTTTTCTAAAATCGAATATACTATCTACCATTCCTAATATAGAAATTCCCATAATTCCTACTATACTTACAGCTATTATTCCTAATATGAATTTTATTACATGACCTGCTTTAAGCCATTTTTTTGTGAAGAATATAGCCACAGATACTCCTTGTATAAGGAATAATATATAGAATATTAATTCTAAGTTTACTAATATTAAATCTGTATATAATGGGATATTTAATATTTCAATTAACATTATAAGTATATATAAAACAAACGAAGTTAATACAGCATTTCCCGGTAAATAAAATCGAGAAAACTTAATTCCTTTTAGAGTTTCTTTTATATTATTTTTTCTTATTTTCTTTAAGGTGAATATAGCTAAGAAATATGTAAGTATAGCTAATATTATAGCCCTAGAAAATAGTATTAATGGCATAATATTTAACACTGTTTGTATTATTGACTCCTCTGTAATGTTTGGCATTGAAGCCAGATTTGATACAGATTCTTGTATTACACTAATTTGTGTTGATAATTGTGCTTTCATAACAGAAGTGAATTCTTCTAACATATTAATATTAAATAAGTATTTTGATACTAAATAATTTGCAATTAATCCAAGTATAAATGCAATAGTCCCCATAAAAATAGGGTTATATTTATTATCTTCCTTATAGTTTAATATGTTTCTAGTAATTATACCTATTATTATCCCTGGTATAACAAAATTTAGACAAATATCAAAAATATATACAGGGTCAATAAAGAAAATTAGCCCCAAAATTACCATAGCAAAAGATATGAAAATACCTTTAGTGTCTGATAATGCAGCAATTACCACAAACAATGAAGAAACACTAATTGTTAATATACTCAATGCTGGTATATTAACCGCAACTAATATCATTATTATAGTAAATAATGTTATTACTATCGTCTGAGGTAATGTTATTTTTTTATTCAATTTATAATCACTCCCTGTTTTCAATATGATTTTTTAAATTGGTTAAATCTCCATACCATTTTTCTATACTGTGATCTTCTTTTATCCCTAATGAAGTTTTTTCTTTTATTTTATAGTCTATTTCATTAAAACTTATTCCTAGTCTTTT
>CALEBD010000193.1 GCA_937944945.1 uncultured Clostridium sp.
TGATTTATTAAATGATCCTATAACTTTTAGTACCTCTGCAGCATCACCATCTGATAATAATTCATAATTTATATCTGTAGATACTTCTTCATTAGCTTTTCTTAAAACTGCACAACATCTAGCGTGAGTGTATTGAACATATGGTCCTGTTTCACCTTCAAAACTAAGTGTTCTTGACCAAGAGAATGTATAATCTTTTATTCTACTGTTAGATAACTCTTGGAATACTACTGCTCCAACACCAACTTGTTTAGCTATTTGGTCTACATTTTTAGCATTTGGATTTTTAGAAAGCACTATTTCTTTTGTTTTTTCTACAGCTTGTTTTAAAACATCTTCTAAGAATACAACTCTACCTTTTCTTGTAGACATTGTTCCTTCTTCTAAAGCAACCATACCAAATGGAACGTGGATTAAGTCTTTTGACCATTCATATCCCATAAGTTCTAATACTTTAAATAATTGTTGGAAGTGTAGAGATTGTTGAGAACCAACTACATATATACATTTATCGAAATCATAAGTATTTTTTCTGTATATAGCAGCAGCTAAATCTCTAGTCATATATAAAGTAGAACCATCATTTTTAGTTATTAATGCTGGTGGCATATTGTATTCTTCTAAGTCAACAACATTTGTTCCTTGAGATTGTACTAATAATTTTTTGTCTTTTAATGTTTCTATAACTGAATCCATTTTATCTGAATAGAATGATTCACCTGCATATGAATCGAACTCTATGTCTAGTAAATCATAAACTCTAGCGAATTCTTTTAAACTTTCATCTCTGAACCATTGCCATAAAGCTTTTGCTTCTTCGTCTCCGTTTTCTAATTTAGTGAACCAAGCTCTAGCTTCATCTTCCATTTCTGGTTTTTGTTCAGCTTCTTCATGGAATTTTACATATAATTTTAATAGTTCTGGTATTGGATTTGCTTCTACAGCTTCTTTACTTCCCCAAAGTTTGAACGCAACTATTAGTTTACCAAATTGAGTTCCATAATCTCCTAAGTGGTTTACTCTAACTACGTTGTACCCTTGTGAATCATATATTTTATATAATGCATTACCTATAACAGTAGTTCTTATATGTCCTATATGGAATGGTTTTGCTATGTTAGGAGATGAGAAGTCTATTACTACAGCTTTCTCTTGTCCTAAATCAGAATGTCCATATTTTTCTTTTTTAGTTAAAACGTCGTTTATTACTGTTTTAGCTAATTGTGATTTATTTACGAAAAAGTTTACATACCCTCCAAGTGGCATAACTTTTGATATTGCACCGTTAGCTTCAATATTTTCTGCTAAATCAGCAGCTATCATATTTGGAGCCTTTCTAAATACTTTTGCTAATTTAAAGCATGGAAACGCAAAGTCCCCCATCTCCTTATTTGGTGGCACTTCTATTAATGCTACTATTTCTTCTAATGTTAAGTCTTCTATCTTTTCTTTAAGACAGTTTGCGATTGCTAGTTTAAAATCTTGCATTCTATTCTCCTCTCTTATTGTAATACGTTCATATTTATTACTCTATGTTAAATCAAATTCTAATTTTTTTCAAGTTTT
>CALEBD010000194.1 GCA_937944945.1 uncultured Clostridium sp.
TAATTTTCATCTTTGAAAATCTTTAATTTCATAACTCTATTCGGATAATAATCGAATATTTTTTTGCCCATTTCTTTACCTATTATCTTAAAATATTTATCGTATACTTTTGAATTTAATAGCCCCACTAAGTATTCATATGAAAATTCATCTTTGTATTTTTCTTTTATAAAAAATGAATACACATCTGCACTTCCATAGCTATTATCAAAGTCTATCGCAAATCTGTTGTTTCTAGACTTATATGGATACATTATTTTTGTCTGCTCAAATAGGGATTTTTCTCTTCCCCACTGAAGTTCGTACCATTTTCGGCTATTTCGTATACATTCTCTCCTGTTTTGGAGCTTTTGTTTATATGGCATAAAGTAATTATCTATAACAAATGGATGGTCCTGTTCTGTTTTTATGTCGTTTGAATATATCAATTTATAATTTGAATTATCAATTATGTACTTTTCGACATTTGTATTTTTAATCCAGTTTTTTAGTAGATTTTTGTCTATTTTGCTTATATTTTTGTCGTCTTTATTTACGACGAATGCCTTGTCGCAACCTGTGATTATCCCCTGAAAACTCTCACCTATTTCATCTAAAAAATATTGACACTTATTTTGGATTTTGTTATAAAATTCGAATTCTACCTGGTCTAGCATTAACCAATCTTCCCCAAGTGACTCGATATTTACCATGATTTTTTTAAAATTATCTTGTTTTAAATATAATCCTAAGTTGTCTATTTTCTTTATATTGATATTTTCATCTATTATTTTATAGTATTGTATGTATTTATCTTTTTTATTTTTATGCTCAAACACTACGATACAACTTGCAATTCCTAGGCTTGAGAATAAATTCGCACCTAGAAAGTCAACTATATTGTCTATCTTGGCATTGTCTATCATGTATTTTCTAAGATACTTTCCAGATGGACTCTGCATAAAATACCTCGGTGTAATAATCCCTGATTTTCCATCTTCTTTTAATAAATCCAGTATTCTTTTATAAAAGCAAAAATAAAGATCCCCTTTGTTTTTATATACATCACCAAATTCCTTGTATAAAAATTTTTTATATTCGTTGTCTAAAAGCTTTTGACCAATGTATGGCGGGTTGCCGACAATATAGTCAAACTTTTTTATAGAAAAGACTTCGCATAAGTCTGTTTTTAAGCTGTCAGCACAAAGTATATTGAGATTTTTCTCGTATTTATCAAATAAAATCTCGTCTAGCTCGTCCTCACTAATTAGAAATTTATCTTTATAAATTTCGCTAAGCTCATCTTTTAAAATATTCATAATTTGTCTTTTAAATATAAATAATGCATCTTCGTCTGTGTCTACTGCAAAAATGCAGTTTTTTATAATATGCAGACTTATATCTTCTGATGAAATAAAATCTCTTCCATATTTCACCCTTAAATTATCTATATTTTCCAAAAACTTTTTGTGAAGTATTTCATATGCACTTATTAAGAAATTTCCACAGCCACAACATATATCGAGCACCTTTGGATACGGCTCATCTACTACATCGTGTTTTTGTATTGTCTGCTCTAATATATACTCCACAACAACGTATGGCGTATAATAAATCCCCTGATTTTTTCTCTTTTTAATATCTAAATTATTCTCATACCTCTTTGAAACTTCAAAACTTTCTTCCATAGTCGCCCCCCATCAAATAAATTTAAACGAAATCACTACTACTTAAACTAAAAGTTAGTCCTGTAAATAATTATATAGTTATATTTTAA
>CALEBD010000195.1 GCA_937944945.1 uncultured Clostridium sp.
TTATAAAAAATGATGTGAAAAATTATGAGATAGATATTGATTTTGATATAGAAAATAACAGCGATTGTGAGATATATGTGAGGGTAGCTGTTGTACCGATTATTTTAGACAATACTAAGGCGAATACGGCGTATAAGTTTAGCAATTCATTTTGTGAAATAAAATATGATAGTAAAAATAATACTCTGGATGAAGACTATTGGGAAAAGTCAGATGACGGATATTATTACTATAAAACGACTATAAAGAAAGGAGGAACTTTAGAGAATAAACTTATTTCGGGAATAAAATTAAATATAAATAAATCAGAAAAAATGAGTTTAATTCATAAACAGCCTCAGCTTGTGGTGAGAGTAGAGGCAAGTAATAAGGCATTTTAAATTTTGACAAATAAAAATTAATCTAAAAGTATGAAATGGTGTAAAGATATTTCAGTAAGCAAGAAATAGTGTAAAATATTTTAAACTTATAAGGGGGAGTTTTATTGAAAAAAGGGAGAAAAATATTAGTTGTATTGTTGGCGATTTTAATACCAGTATCAATTGGATTTGGGTACAAGTTTTTTAGCTGGACAGTTAATGATAGTTTATCAAACCAAGCTATGACAGTTGATGGAGATATAAGTATAAAAAATATTCCGAGTGAAAATACATTGTTACCAGGTGACAAAATATGTGATGAAATACAGTTTAATATAAAATCGACAGCAACGAGTTTATTAAGGGTAAAAATTGATGGATTTGTAAGTTCTACATCAGATGGAAATAAAGATAAAAAAGAATTGTGTAAAATAGAAGGACTTGATGAAAATTGGATAGATGGACAAGACGGATATTACTATTATATAAAAGGTGTAAGTAATACAACAAATTCAACAGTTCCTTTTGTAACTGGAATATATTTTGAGGTTCCAGATGCTGAAAATGCTAACAATTATCAAGGTAAATACATAGGTGCAGATATACAAGCTGAGATGGTTCAAGCAAAACACGGAGTATTTAAAGATCATTGGAATATTGGGGAAAGTAGCAATGTATATAGTATTTTAAATGAAATATCACAAAATGAAGGTGAATAAGTTTTATATTATTAATTTATGGGTATAAATAAATTAATAAATATGTCAAAAGATAATAATTTATTAAAAAACTATATTCACAATTTTAATCTAATATGAATCAAAAGTAGGGGAATATACCCCTACTTTTTAGTGTATATAAATAAAAATCTTAGTGTATATACGTTTAAAATATTATTTCATGTAAATTAAAAAACAATATCTATTTAAAATACAGCCTTTCAAAAGATAATTTATAAGTAACAATCAAATGATTAAGTGATATAATATTAGGAACAAGAAAAAATATGGTAAATGTGACTAATTTAAGGAGGCATTGGCTAAAATCAATAATGTAGTTTAGATTTTAGGTTGTTTTTATTTTGAATTATTTTCATTTAAAAGAAGTCAAAATAAATTGCAAGATGATTAACCTTTATCTATAATGAACTTAAAGGAAGAAAATATTAATAATTTATTAAGGTTGAAGTAAGTATATTTATATATAATAAATATAGTTTTTATATTCTAACTTAAATAATTACATCGTGGTTTTTAAATCACACCAACGTGGCATATTACTGGGAGGTGTTTAATATGTTTAAATCGAAAACTAATTGTTTATCAGATGTAATAGCGTATGTTACTATGGCTATAATTTATTGCTCAGTAGCTTTTTATTTTATATCAATTGGGACAAATGTAAATCAAGTAATGTTTACAATCATATCATTTGCTGTTGGAGCTTTTGCTTATTTTAAACTAAGCTTTAAGAAAAAAACAACGACAACAGATGAGGTTAAATAGATAAGAATTTTTGTGGAGGGCAAGATGGCAAAAAAGGTAAAAACAAATGCAATGAGAATATTAGATTCTAATAAAATAGATTACGATACACATTCATATACAACAGATGGCGAACATGTAGATGGAATTACAGTCGCACATGCTATAGGAAGAGATGCAAAACAAGTTTATAAAACTTTGGTAGCTCAAGGACACAGCAAAGAATACTATGTTTTTGTAATACCTGTCGATCAAAACCTAAACCTAAAAAAAGCAGCTAAAGCAGCTGGCGAAAAAAGTGTAGAGATGATTCATGTTAAAGATATCAACAAGATAACAGGCTACATAAGAGGTGGGTGTTCTCCTGTTGGAATGAAAAAGTTATATGGAACTTTTGTCAATGAAACGGCAAAAGAGCTAGATACTATAATAGTTAGTGCAGGAAAAATTGGATACCAAATCGAATTAAAACCTGAAGATTTACAAAAGGTAACTAATTTTAAATATGCAGACATAATACAATAGAACTTGTGTTTAGAGGATATTTCGGTGAAATATCCTCTTTTTTTGTTGATGAGATATATTATTTAGTAAGATAAGCTGTATGATTAGTAAGATAATTAAAATAAATAATTTTAATGCACAAATATTTTGATTATCAAATAGTATTGACATCTAAATAATTTTTGTATAAAATTATTTAACAGAACAGATAAACAAAATAAAAATATTAGGGAAATTAGAAAATATATTTGAGACTGGAGGTTTTATTCATGATACGCATAATAACAGATAGTGCGAGTGATATAACTATAGAAGAAGCAAAAGAATTAGGAGTGGAAGTAGTTCCATTGCATGTGATTTTCGGAAATGATGTTTTTATGGATGGTGTAGATATAAGCCACGACGAATTTTATAAAAGATTGGAAGAATGTGACGAATTGCCGAAAACATCACAAACAAATCCAGGTGGATTTGTAGAAGTATTTGAAAAATATATAAAACAAGGTGATGAAATTGTCGGGATATTTATATCATCAAAATTAAGCGGTACATATCAATCATCAATTATAGCATCTGATATGATTGAAGACGGAAAAATACATATAATAGATTCATTAAATGCAAGTATGGGTTTAGCTGTGCTTGTGAGGGAAGCTGTCAAAATGAGGGACAAAGGAAAAAGTGTAGACGAAATAAAAGTAGAAATAGAAAATCTCATACCAAGGGTGAAATTAATTGCAGCAGTCGATACTCTTAAGTATCTTAAAAAAGGCGGAAGATTATCTGCAACTTCAGCAATAGTAGGAGGGGTACTTGGAATAACTCCTGTAATATCTGTCGTTGATGGAAGTGTAGAAGTTCTCGCTAAGACTAGAGGTCACAAAAAATCTATAAAATTTATGGTAGATTATATGAAAGAAAACCAGCCTGATTATAATTATGCAGCAGATTTTGCATATACAAGAATAATAAAAAATTTGGATTCATTTAAAGAATCATGTAAACCTGAGTTTCAATTTTCAGAAGAATCAACAAGGGAAATAGGAGCAGCAATTGGAACTCATATAGGTCCTGGAGCTTTTGGAGTGGCATATATATCAAAATAAATTAATAAAAATAATAGGGGGATATTACAATAATGAAATTGTAGATATCCCTTTTTATATATTTCAGATTTCAAAAAACTTGTTTTATATTCCAAATAATGATAAAGTGTTATATAGAAGACGAATAATCAGAAAATTCACGGGGAGGTATGTTCGCTTGAAGGTTATTAATTCTGCTCAAATTACTGAA
>CALEBD010000196.1 GCA_937944945.1 uncultured Clostridium sp.
ATTATATAAAAAACAATAAGTTTATACATATTTATAGCCAAATTATGATAAAATAAAAAAAACTTTATTTTATAAGTTAATAAAACTGACAATACTAAGGAGTGACAAAAATGGAAGAGATGAGTATTTTAATAACAAATGAAGCTAAGCGTGAATTGGATAAGCTTCTTGAAAATAGCGATAAAACTTGTATAAGAATTCTTACAAGACACATAACTATGACTACTGAAGCTAAAATAGACTTAGAGCTAGATGAGCCAAATATAAACGATAACTGTTATGATGTAGATGGATATAAAGTCATAATAAATAAAGTATTAGACTCTCAAATGAATTATATAACTATATCATATGGTGGTCTTTTAAGTAGAAATGCATTTTGCGTAGAAGCTGATTTTAATTTCTATTATTAAACAAGGTGATATTATTGATTAAACTTGAGACAATTGAAGATATAAAAAACGCCGTACACAAAAATCAAATGACAATTATATATTTTACTGGTAACTCGTGCGGTGCATGTGAAGTTATAAAGCATAAAATCGAAAATTTTTTAGAAAATTACCCTAAAATAAAAAGTTATGAGATAAATGGCGAAGAAAATCTAAAAGTTGCCTACAAATATAGTGTTTTTTCTATGCCTGTATTTTTATTATTTGTAGAAGGCAAAGAAAGTATCAGAACGGGCAAACATGTTGATTTACTCAGTTTAGAAAGAAGTATTGATAGATATTATAATATGATTTATTAAAAAAGAGATGCTAAAAGCATCTCTTTTATTATAAAGAAATTTTATTTTTACTAAATATTATTTAACAACTATATCTATATTGTCATTAGATCCATCTACAACTATAGTATCGCCATTTTTAATTTGACCTGCTATTAATTTTCTAGCTATTATAGTTTCAAGAGTGTTTCCTATATATCTCTTAAGTGGTCTTGCACCATATACAGGGTCATAACCTTCTTTAACCATAATATCTTTTGCAGCAGTTGTAACTTCTATATTGATATCTTTTTCTTTAAGTCTGTTTGCAAGGCTCTTCATAAATATATCGATAATTTTGTAGATTTCTTCTTTATCAAGAGATTTAAACATTATGATGTCGTCTACTCTATTTAAGAATTCTGGTTTAAATCTTCTCTTCATTTCATCCATTACAACTTTTTTAGTTTCTTCAGTTATTTTACCTTGATCTTGTAATAAGTAGCTACTACCTATATTAGATGTCATAATTATTATAGTGTTTTTAAAGTCTACTGTTTTACCTTTGTTGTCTGTAAGTCTACCATCATCTAGTATTTGTAAGAACATATTAAATACATCTTCGTGAGCTTTTTCTATTTCGTCGAATAATACTACTGAATAAGGGGCACGTCTTACTGCTTCTGTCAATTGTCCACCTTCTTCATATCCTACATATCCTGGAGGTGGTCCTACAAGTCTAGATACTGAGTGTTTTTCCATATATTCAGACATATCTATTCTTATTATGTTTTCTTCGCTGTCAAATAATGAACGAGCTAAAGTTTTTGCAAGTTCTGTTTTACCTACACCAGTTGGTCCAAGGAATATAAATGAACCTATTGGTTTGTTTTCGTCTTTAAGTCCAGCTCTTGCACGAATTACGGCATTTGCTACTGCTGTAACAGCTTCATTTTGACCTATAACTCTTTCGTGAAGTTCATCTTCAAGTTTAAGCAGTTTTTCTCTTTCTCCTTCAACTAGTTTAGTTACAGGTATACCTGTCCATTTAGATACTATTTCAGAAATTTCATTTTCTGTAACTTCTTCTTTAAGTAGTGCTGTATCGTATCCATTGCTTATTTTTTCTTCGTATTCTTTAATTTGACTTTCTAGTTTTGGAATTTCTCCGTATTGTATTTCAGCTACTTTGTTAAAGTCGTATTCTCTTTCGTATTTTTCAACTTGTCCTTTTAATTCATCAAGTTTTGCTTTTAAGTTTCTAACTTGTAGTATTTGATTTTTTTCTTTTTCGTATTTAGCAGTCATTTCGTCGTCTTTAGATTTTAATTCTGCTAATTCTTTTTCAAGTACTTCAAGACGTTTTTTACTTTTTTCATCTTCTTCAGCAAGTAAAGCTTCTTTTTCTGTTTCTAAAGTAAATAATTTTCTTCTTACTATATCAAGCTCTGTTGGTAGAGAGTCTATTTCACTACGTATCATAGCGCCAGCTTCATCTATTAAGTCTATTGCTTTATCTGGTAGAAATCTATCAGTTATATATCTATCAGATAATTTAGCGGCAGCTACTATAGCACTATCGTGTATTCTTATTCCGTGATGTATTTCAAAGCGTTCTTTTAAACCTCTAAGTATTGATATAGTATCTTCTACAGTTGGTTCAGAAGCTATTACTGGTTGGAAACGTCTTTCTAAGGCTTTATCTTTTTCTATATATTTTCTATATTCATCAAATGTTGTAGCACCTATACAGTTTAATTCACCACGAGCAAGCATAGGTTTGATTAAGTTACCAGCATCCATAGAGCCTTCTGTTTTACCAGCACCTACTATTGTGTGGATTTCGTCTATAAATAAAATTATTTTACCGTCAGCATTTTGAACTTCTTTTAATACTGCTTTTAGACGTTCTTCAAATTCACCTCTATATTTTGCACCAGCTATTAATGCACCCATATCAAGTGAGAAGATTATTTTATCTTTTAATCCTTCAGGAACATCTCCTCTAACTATTCTCTCTGCTAATCCTTCGACTATTGCAGTTTTACCAACACCAGGTTCACCAATTAAAACTGGGTTGTTTTTAGTTCTTCTTGATAAAATTCTTATAATTCTTCTTATTTCTTCGTCCCTACCTATAACAGGGTCTAATTTATGTTTTTTAGCTAAATCTACTAAGTTAGTACCGAATTTAGCAAGTGCATCGTAAGTACCTTCTGGATCGTTTGAATCTACTCTTTGGCTACCTCTAACACTTGATAATACTTGTAAAAAGTCGTTTTTATTAATTCCATACATTTTAAGTATTTTTCCGACAACAGACTTAGACTCTGTCTCCATCATAGCAAGCATTACGTGTTCGACACTTATATATGAATCCTTAAAGTCTTTTGATATTTCATCGGCTTTAATTAAAACTTCTTCGATTTTTCTAGAAGCTGTAACCCCTTGAGATGATATACCTTCACCATAAATTTGAGGTACTTTACCTAATTCTTCTTCTATAGTGCTTTTTAATGCAGCTACAGATACATTCATTTTTTCAAAAATATTCGGAATTAAACCGTCTTCTTGGTTTACTAATGCAGAAAATAGATGAATAACATCTACTTGTTGGTTGTGGTGTTTAACTGCCTCATTGTAGGCGTCGTTTAAACTTTTTTGAACTCTTACGGTCATTTTTTCTATATCCATATTAATCCCTCCATCTATATATTATGTCCTAAATAAAGAGAAATAGATATAGCTTTACCTAAAATTTGATAAGCTATTTTGATTTTGCAATTACCCTAAAAAATAAAATAATAATAAAAGTCTATTTTGAAATTCTTAGACCATATCTATAAAAATAAGATTTTTAATCTTTAAATACTATTATAGAACTTTTTTTGCAAAAATCTAGGGGTTTTTGTTTACAATTTTGTTACTTTTATGA
>CALEBD010000197.1 GCA_937944945.1 uncultured Clostridium sp.
TTCAAGAATACCAGCTTCCTCGTATTTAGTAAGTTTCTTTTCAATCTATTTAGCATTAAAACCCTTTTCTTTAAGGAATTCTTTTAATACCAACTTCTGATTACTTTCATCTTCAAGATCGATATCATCAAGATCAATTTCATTGTCAATTGAGAAATAATCTCTCAAATTACCACCATTCTTAACAAACTTATCAAGTTGCTCAACTTCTTCGCTAGCGTATTGTGGTACTGAGTTTTCTTCGATTACATCGTTAAAGTAATCAATAAGATCTTCAACAGTCTTAGGTTTGTCATCATCCTCAATATCATCCCAACCTAATTTTTCAGATAAAGAGTCAAAGAAACCTATTACCATGGTAGTTTCATCAGTAGACTCTTCTGGTTCTTCTTCCTCAACTTCAGGTTCCTCTGTTTCTTCCTTTGTAGTAGTTTTAGGTTTAGCTTTAGATTTAGATTTTACTTCTTTATCTTCTTCTTCAAGCTCTTCCTCTTTCTCTTCCTCAGTTTCAGTTTTAGTATTCTTACGAATATTATTTAACTCTTCTTCACTGAGTTCTTCTCCTACTCCTTCAAGATCAATTTTTGTTTCTTCCTCTTCCTCATTAGTAGGAGAAACAATAGGTTTATTCTTTACACTTGCTCCTGGCATGAGTTCTTCAAACACCTCAAAACCGTTCAATGTTATATTATCCATAATTATATATAATTAGATTTATTATTTTTTCTTTCTTCCTTTATGTTTCCATTTTTTCGCATTCTGAGCAAAGATAGCCCTCTTACGTGTCAATAGATTTTTACTATGAGTAAGTTCTTCTGTAGTTTTACCAGTTCTTTTCTTTAAGGCATTAAACTTACCTCTATTCTTCTTCTTTATGTGAATACCACCATACTTATATGAAGGTATAGGGTATTCCGGCATGATACCTGTATAATCTATTAGATCACTCATCTTTGTTATTATTAAAGTAAGCATTAGCTCCTAATGCAGTAGTACCAAGCAACGGAATAGTGTTAAACCATTTAGTATACGCATTAATATTCTTATGCTGTTTAAACATCTTCTTTATAGGATCACTATCAGACATTTTATCTAGATACTTCTTAAGTAGAGTAGACGATACTGGTTCATCTAAATTCTATACATCTCCATTCTATTTGAGCATAGTTCTTAGCTAATTCATATAAGCTTTCTATTCTGTACCTTTTCTATAATAACTGGTAGCATCTGTCTATTTTAATGAATTCTCTAGCTGTTTTAACATATTATTGTTAATAGTTGTATTTGCATTTCTACTAACTATATTACTAGTGCACCACCAATAACATCTATAATTTTCATTCAGATCTTCAGGATATTTCTACTAAAGATATTTCAATGTTTCTTCACTATCCATAATTTTTTCAATTATTTCTTTCCGCCTTTGCCCTTCTTAGAGCTACCAGACTTCTTACCTCCACATGCCATAATTAATTCCTCCTATTATTTAATTGTTTTAAGATACTGTCTCCAATTCTTCTTATTAGCCTTATAAGTCTTCTTTCTATCCTTAATCTTATATTTATCAAGATCTTCAGGCTTACGTGTTTTCAGATAATCAAAGTTATCATCGTTAGCATAAGCTTCCATCTCATAAGGAATAGTATAGTAAGCACTAGATGCAGGATAAATAATTGGATTACCTTTAATCCATTCCCACGCATAAGACCAATAATAACTTATCCATCTCTTTTTATCTTTAGCTTCATAGAGATGAATATTTTCATGATTCCAAGTAGTAGGCTTAATCTGAGATTCAGGTTTTCTACTTAACAAGTAACCACACCAGCTCATTGCAGAATAACCACTAAATGGATAGTGATCCATGTGTTTATATTCTACTTTATCTGCTTTTACTTTAGTGAATAACTATTTAATCATCCACCACGTTTCTTTAAACCAATTCATAATTATTTCTCTCCTGTTACTTTATTCTTGATTGCAGTTTTAGCTTTAAGTTTCTCTCTTTCAAGTGCTGCTTTGTCTTTAGCTGCCTGCAACTTCATTTCGTGATCCATTCTTTCTCTTTCAAGCTGATTTTTCTTATCTTCTATCTCTTTCTTCATCTTTTGCTCTCTAATTTTAGCATTGAATTCAAATTGTTTAGAAGCTTCATCAGATGCTTGCTTACGTTCAGCTAAAGCTTGTTGAGCTATTTCCATAGTATCAGGTATGTTATTCTGATTCTAATCCTGATTCTCTAATCCTCTATAAGCATTAAGTTGAGCTACAGTAATTTTAGTAGCATTATCTTGATCTATCTTATATTTTTCAAGATCCATTTCTGCTTCTTTAATCATAAGCTCCTCTTCCTTAATCTCATTTTGCATTTGAATAGCTTGCTGTTCACGTTCTGCTTGAGCTTGTTCCATAGCTTGTTGTTGCTCCATACGTTTTTGCTCAATTTCCTCTAGTCTAGACTTAATCATACTAATATTATCCATAGTAATGATTTCAGCTATATCAAGCAAACTAGCACCATTCTGCATAGCAGGTTGCATTAACTGCTTAAGTGTTTCTATATACTGTTGATTCTTGGTAGTATCTTCTATAAAGATATCAAAATCCTCATAAAGCATATCATCTGATAGCGTTAAGAATGCTCTAGTAGCATCATCTAATATATATTGTAGATGAGTTTTACTACCATCTTTCCAAGCCCATCTAGCGGTATTAAGCAACATAGTTAAGCATTCTCTCTTTACCTAATTGTGTGTCCAGAACCAAGGTTCAGTAATATG
>CALEBD010000198.1 GCA_937944945.1 uncultured Clostridium sp.
CTAATTGTTCACCAATCAAACTACAGAAGAAAGGAGTAGGTCTCATCTCCAAACTACTATCTAATTCAGATCCCTATCCTACATATTTATCCTGCTCTTGAATTCTATACTCATATACGTAACTACCTACTGTTTGCATAACTACAGTCCTATCACGTTCAGTTCTATCACAACGAACTATCTCGTAACTCACTGCACCTACAGGCATCTTCTTTACTTTGAATTCTACGCCCAAAGCATTACCTATAAGAGTATTGTTCTCATATCTAAACGGAGGCATTTGAGAAGCATGAGGCATTCTAATATCCCCTATCCAGAGTACAGGAGAAGCTACAGATTTATCATTGTAGAATATTATACCAAATCTATATATCTCATCTCTTTGGTAACCTCTATAATTAGCAGCTATATAAGGATCAGCATAGTTAGGTATATATGAATTGTTCTACTGTTCTTTAGTAGGTTGTACTATCTCAGGCATCTTGTCTGTACCTCTATTGATATATCTAGTATTGTTTCTAACAGTAGATACATCCATACTACAAGATTGATCTAATCTAAACTTATCTTGTTTATTACTTAGATTTATATCTGTAGTTACAAATGAATATTCTATATTGATACCATAACCGCCTAGTTCACCTTCCTTATTATATATGTATATATTCTGTGAATTAGATGCATCCTTAGTATACTTTATATTGTTGAAAGGATTTATACAGTCATGTGTAATAGGAATGCGTTTAATAGCTTCATCGTCTGTTATAGACAAACGAATGTTGTTACTATCTAAACCAGATAATAACTGTATACTTCCTTCTGAATTAGCTCTGTATGCTCTAGCATCATAATCATTACCGTCTTCATCTTCTGGTATCCAAGTATTCTCTGTTATATTAGCAGCAAACAATCTATTCTACATCTTAGCAAGAGTCTATGCTATAAACTGATAACCAGTCATAGCATTAAATTCTTCTACAGATATATCACTTAAAGTAGCTCCATAATCTACATACTGTATACTTGTTTGACCATCGGGTATATCTATCTCATCTACTATACTAATAGTAGGGGTAGAATTATTCTGTTCATAGAATATACGAATTACTCTTAACTTATTAAAGTCCTAAAGTGATAATTCAGTAGATAGCATTACTGATTTATTTGATGCTTTATTCAGACCAGTACCTTTATATTCAGAACTACCTTGGCTAGTTACACTATTTGTTAAGTGAATTAACTCACTCATTGGAGAAGTAACAGTTTCAGTGCCATGCACATTAAATAATTGATAACAATATGTTACCATTCCAGCTTTAAGATTACCTTCAGATAACCAACGGAATTTAAACGGCAATAAACTTACTACTGGAGTTATTTCTAATGAACCAGGATTGATTATATTCCCATTCTCATCTATAAGATTAGAATTGTCTATATACTCATTACTCATTATGTTAACAATCTAAATAGGACTGTTTCCATCAGTAAAGTATATCTTTATGTTAGTATCTGATTCATAGGTACCTACAATACTTAGTGTGGGATTCTTAGATAAATCTTCACACAACCCTAGAGCTCCTTTACATACTAATTTGATTTGAGGCATATTACTATCAAACCCCATTAATCTGTATATCTTATTAATGTTATCAGATGTTTTAGTTATTACTACCGCAATATCATTTATAGTAGTAGTACCTATTATCGTCTCATCTTTAGGTATAATAGTATCATATTTTCTAGGGTTCTCTATACTTTGTAATACTC
>CALEBD010000199.1 GCA_937944945.1 uncultured Clostridium sp.
TTTTTCTCTAAATTTATTTAGATTTTCTCTAGCTTTAAGATAAACTTTTTCATCATGTTCATCAATTTCATCATCTAAGTCTATTTCAGCTCTGTCTACATGGATAAAAGAATATTTATTTTTATTACCCATTTCTTTAGCTTCTTCTCTATTCATAACGTCATATGGTAATTCTGCCACCATATCAACATAATTATTTGCTGGTCTAATTGCCCTAAAAGGTTTTACTATTGCCATTTATCTTTCCCCCTGAAATCTATAATGCTATCTTTTCATCATCTTGAAAATATTCAACTAACAATTCTACTATTTCTTTGCTTATTCTATCTTGAGCTTCAACTGTTGATGCTCCTATATGAGGAGTTGGAGATACCATTGGGTGATTAACTAATTCTAGGTTTACATTAGGTTCATTTTCATAAACATCCATAGCTACAGCTTCTATTTTACCTTCGTCTAATGCATCTATTAAGTCGCGTTCACACACTAGAGCCCCCCTAGCATTATTTATAAAGTATACGCCTTTTTTCATTAAATCGAATTCTTTTTTAGTTATTAAGTAACCTTTTTCTGGGTCATAAGGTATGTGTATTGTCAAGAAGTCTGCGTTTTTTAATACTTCTTCAAAGCTACAGAATTTGTATTTTTGACATCCTTCCATATATCATAGTATATTACTTTCATACCTAATGCTGTTGCTAATCTTGCAACTTCTTTACCTATTCTACCTAAACCTATTATTCCTAATGTTTTACCAAAGATTTCTGTTCCTATATATTGTTTTTTATTCCACTCACCGTCTCTCATAGTTACATTAGCTATATTTACAAATCTAGCTATTGTTATGATTTGACCAATTGTAAGTTCTGCTACTGATCTAGTGCTTGCACATGGTGTATTCATAACTTTTATTCCCTTTTGAGTTGCATATTTGACATCTATATTGTCAAGACCTACACCACTTCTGATTATTAATTTAAGTCTTGCGTTTCCTTCTAAGGCTTTATCTATTATTTCTTTAGTGATTTTATTTTTTGAACGAATAACTAAAGCATCAACATCTTGACACATTAATCCAAGTTCTTCACCATCATAATATTCATCTATTACATCAAATCCTAATTCCTTTAAGTTTTCTATTTGCTCTTTATTCATTCCATCAGCTACTAATATTCTACACATTTTCTATACCTCCAAAATCCTTTTCCACTTTATCATTAACACCCTAGTAAGTTATGGTTTCTTATTTTCTAAAAACTTACTACTTTGGGGCAAAATCCTAATATCTCATCAATATTTTTCAATAAATCTCTTATATCTTCTTGAGTATAATCTCCCATGTGTGAAATTCTAAATGTCTTGTCTTTTAGGTCACCGTATCCATTTGCAATTAAATATCCGCGTTTTTGTAATTCTTCATTTAATTTAGATACATCTATATTTTGGGTATTTTTTACTACTGTTAAAGTATTTGATAAATGATTTTTATCTGTAAATATTTCGAAGTGTTCCTCAGCCCAATTTCTAACGATTTTAGCCATGTCTTCATGTCTTTTAAATCTGTTTTCTAGGCCTTCTTTTAAGATTTTTTCTAATTGATAATTTAAAGCGAACATGTGTGAAAGGGATGGAGTTGAAGGGTATTGATAATTTTTCTTTTTGATATACTCATACATAGATAGTAAATCAAAATATACTCCTCGGTTTGGTACTTTTTCTGCTCTTTTTTTAGCTTTTTCAGAAAATGTGCAAAGTGACATACCAGGTGGTAAGCCAATTGCTTTTTGAACTGATGTTATGCAAATATCTATTCCAATTTCATCGACGGGGATTTTTATTCCTCCCGCTGAACTAACTGTATCTACACAGTAGACTATGTCGTCATAATTTTTTAGGATTTGACCAATATCTTCAATTGGATTTCTTATGCCTGTAGAAGTCTCATTATGAGTTACAGTTATTAAATCGTATTTGCCAGTTGCAAGTACCTTATCGACCATTTCTGGTTCTATTGCCTGCCCTAATTCAACTTTAAATAAATCTGTTGGAACACCATTAGCTATACCCATTTTGTGCCATCTATCTCCGAATGAACCACAGGAGAATACTGCTGCTCTTTTTGATGTGCAACATCGAATGGATCCTTCCATTAAGCCAGTTCCGGAGGATGTTGATAATAATATTTCATTATCAGTGTAAAATAATTTTTTAGCTTTTTCTGTTATACTTTTTTGAAGTTCTGATGCTTCTTTGCTTCTATGACTTATAACTGGTGTAGCCATTTGTTCTAATACATCTTCACTAACGTCTATAGGTCCTGGTATAAATAATTTTTTACTCATAATAAGCCTCCTTTCTTAAATAGTTTAATTTTTTATTATCAAAATAATAATTACTTT
>CALEBD010000200.1 GCA_937944945.1 uncultured Clostridium sp.
TGTGTTTCTATTGAAGAATTAAATAGTAAAGAACAGTTTTATATTTCTGAATATAATACAACAGACAAAACTTTAGGTTATAATTTGAAGCTTGGAGGAAATAATGGAGGTAAATGTTGTGATACTACAAAAACTAAGATTAGTTTAAGTAGCAAACAAAAGTGAACTAATCCTGAAATTGCTTCTAAAATGTTAAATGGCCTTAGAAAAGGAACTGAAACCGTTAAACAAAAAGGTTTAAAAAATTATGTACTTCGTAAATGTATTTATTGTGGCACTGAATTTAAATGTAAACCTTATGATTCTAAAAAGTATTGTAGCCTAAAATGTGCAAATAATGACCCTAAACATTATTTAATAGGAGTGAAAGCTGCTTCAACAAAGATTCAAGAACAGTATCAAAACTCAATATCTTTAAAAATAAAACAGATTGAAGATTGAGTTAGAAAAAATAAATGACTGCTACAGAATGTAAAAATGAATAATTTAACTTTTATTCAAGATTTATGTGCATGTTTAAATGTGAAAGACTATAGAACTGTTGCAAAAATACTTAATGTAAACAATAAGAAAGATTTAGTTACAAAATTAATAGAAATTAGTAAAAATGTATGCTAAACTGGTCTGAATTAACAGACGTATCAGGTAACTGTATGGAGGAAACTCTCAGAAATAAAGGATAAAAAGCCTTTATGATAATAAATTGGAAGAGCCCTTGCCGAGCGGAGGGTCGTGTCTGCTCGGAAGTATAAATCTTGCAGAATTTGTTACAGAATGTGAAACATTTGACTTTGCAGGATTTAAAGATACTGTTAAAAAAGCAGTAGTTGCATTAAATGAAGTACTTGATGAAGGTCTTCCATTACATCCTCTTATTGAGCAAAGAGAATCTGTTAAAAATTGGAGACAGATTGGACTAGGAGTAATGGGATTAGCAGATATGTTTATAAAACTAGGTATTAAGTATGGCAGTGAAGAATCTATTAAATGGATTAATATGATTGGAACTGAAATGATCTTTTCAGCTTTGGAAAGTTCTAATGAACTAACAATAAGTAAAGGAGCATATCCAATGTTTAATACAAAAGTTGTAGATACACCTTTCTTTCAAGCGCTTAATACTAAGGAAAATAATCTTCGATATCAGGAATTAAGAAGTAATGTTCTTTTAAGAGGATTATGTAATTCTCAGTTATTAACTTGTGCTCCTACAGGTAGTATTGCTACTATGTTAGGAATTTCAACAGGTTGTGAACCCATTTTTGCAACTTCTTATACAAGAAAAACAGAATCTTTAGTTGATAAAGAGAAACTTTATAAAGTATATACTCCAATTATACAAAATAATTTCATTTCAAAAGGAGTTCCTGAAAATCAACTTCCAGAATATGTAGTAACTTCAGAGAACATTCCTTATACAGAGAGAATTCAAGTTCAAGCTGCTTTACAAAGATATATAGATGCTTCAATTTCCTCAACAATAAACTTACCTGAATCTGCTACAATAGATGATGTTGAAAGAATTTATAGACTTGCATGAGAGTATCATTTAAAAGGTGTAACTGTTTATAGAGCAGGTTGTAAAAGAGGAGCTATTTTATCTAAGAAACCTACGGGGAGTAAAGAATTAATGAAGCGTCCAGAATCAATTGATGCTAAATTAATTAGATTTAAAAATGGAACTGAAAACTGGATTGCATTTGTAGGTTTAGTTGATGATAGACCTTATGAAGTATTTACAGGAATTAATAATATTGAGGATTTTCCAATTCCCTCAACTATTACCGAAGGTAAAATTATTAAGGTAAAAGATGAATTTGGTAAACGATATGATTTTCAATATGTCGATAAGTATGGATATACAAATCGATTAGGAGGATTGTCTCGCATCTTTAATCAAGAATACTGGAATTATGCTAAATTAATATCTGCTCTATTAAGAGGAGGAATTGAATTAGATAAAGTAGTTAAGATTATTGATGGTATGCACTTTGAGTCTGATACTTTAAATACCTGGAAGAATGGAGTAAAAAGGGCAATAAAAACGTTTATTGTTAATGGAACAGAATCTCACGAACTTTGCCCAGATTGTGGTGACCATCTAATATATGAAGGTGGTTGTACCTTGTGCAAGAGTTGTGGATTCTCAAAATGTATATAATAAAATATTAATAGATTAAAATTTAAAAGATATGAAGACAGAAAGAATCGTTTCCGCTCACGGATTAGAAGGTTATCGTGTAACTGATAGTGGTAAACTTATTGGTAAGAGAAATTGTCAGTTAGTTGGATGCTTAAGTAATGGTTATACTCGATATACTGTTAGAGTAAATAAGAAAACTAAGAGTATTAATGGAGCTCGTGCAGTTTGGGAAAGTTTTTATGGTCCGATTTCTAAAGGCTTTGAGATTGACCACATTAATGGAGATCGAAGTGATAATCGTTTGTCTAATCTTAGAGTAGTAACTCATAAGGAAAATATGGCAAATCCTGTTACTCGTGCTAGAATGGGTAAACCTCGTAAGCATTATTCAGTAAAATATGAAAAAGTATAGTGAAGAATTTCGTGACGCAATGACCGATGTTGAAGTAGTTAATATTTCTAAAAATACTCTTCCAGAGTATACTGAAGAATGGGATGCTGGTTGCGATGTTAGAGTCGACTTTAGTAGAATAACTTCAGATGAACCGCTAAAAACAAAGGGTGATTGCCAATTTCTATTTGAAAACGAAGTTAATCCATTAAAATCTTTTATTCTTGAACCTAGATCTCGAGCGATTATACCTACAGGTTTATTTGTTTGTATTCCAAAAGGATATGAAATACAAGTACGCCCAAGATCTGGTTTAAGTTTTAAAGTTGGCCTTACTTTAATTAACTCTCCAGGTACAATTGATGCAAGATATCGGGACGAAGTAGGTTTACTTGTTGTTAATAATGGTTCTGAACCTGTTGTAATAACAGATGGAGAACGTATTGGACAACTAGTACTTAAGCGTGTTGAATTTATTAACTGGATTGTAAAACGTTCTGTTAAAGAATTCTCTGATCAATCTGACAGAGGTGGAGGAACAGGACATTCTGGAGTAAACTAAAATGATTTTAAACTATGACTTACCAAAATTAGAATCTGAATTACTTTCATTTCAACTAGATTCTAAGCAAAAAGAGGTACTCGAATCAGCTCTAAACTATATTAAAAGTGATATTAAGATTAATTCTGATACTAAACATTTATGTATCTCAGGTAGAGCAGGTACTGGAAAAACTCAAATATGTGCTTTAATTGTGAAGATATTGAAGGATAATAATATTCCATTTTTGGTAATTACTCCTACAAATAAGTCAAAGAACGTAATAGCTTCTGTAGTTGATTCAGAAGCTATTACTGTTCATAGACTATTGAGTTTATCTCCACAAGTTGATATACTTGAATTAGATCTTAAAGAGTTAAACTTTATACAAAAAAATACTATATATTTACAATATAAAGCAGTCTGGATTATTGATGAATGCAGTATGGTTAATGATGATTTATATAAATTAATTATTGATCAAGCTGTAGATCATCAATGTAAAATTATATGACTTGGAGATGAAAAACAATTAAGTCCTGTAAGTCAAAAACAAATATCTAAAACATTTAGAAATTCTACTAAATATACTTTAGATAAAGTATATCGTCAATCTTCAGATTCTCCAATTGGAAAAATATTAGAAACGTTACGTTCTAAGCCAATTAGTAGATTTGAATCTACTCTAGATAGTGATTCTGGATCTTTAAAAGTATATAATAATATTCGAGAAATGTTAGAAGAGCATTGTTATCTATTTAAGGTTGGAATGAATCTTGAAGATCAACATATTGTAAAACTAGTTACATATACTAATAAAAGGATTGAAGCTTTAAATCAGATTATTAGACGCTTAGTTTTTAATGATGATGAGGAGTATCATTTTGGAGAGGTCTTAACTGGGTATGATTCTTGTATATATAAAAATCAAGGTATTATTGAAAACTCATCTGATTATTTAGTTAGAGAAGTTGAGGATACTACATTTCAAGGATTAAAAGCATATAAATTAACCTTATATGATCCTTCTAAAGAGTGTGATATTGAAGTTACTATAATTTCAAGATATAATAGTAGTTACGATATTGCTAATTTAGCAGCTCGAATTGATAATATGAGGATTAAAGCTGTAAAAAGTAAAAATGGCAAAGATTGGAGAGCTTATTATCAATTTCAAGAAGCGTTTCTTACTCCCTTTGATTTAGTACATGAAGGAAGAGTTATAAAGAGAAAATCTTTAGACTATGGATATTGTATATCTGCACATAAATCACAATCTTCTTCATATTTAGCAGTATTAGTTGATATGGAAAATATTTTGCAATGTACAGATCCTGAGGAATTACGACAATTACAATATGTAGCTTTATCTCGAACTACTAATGATATATATTTATATCAAAGATAATATGACAAATTACTTCTTTAAAAGAGACAATAATAATAAGATTCGAGTAGTTCAACTAAATTTAAATGAACATACTGATATTCAATCGAATGAAAAATTCTATTCAATAACTGGAGAAACTGGCGTATTGAATGGAAAAATGGTTAAACGACCTTTAGTTACTATTGAACAAGGTAAAGTTAAAAGAACTGTCAAAGAACAAGCTGAATTACAATATAATAGCTTATGCAATAGCTATTTAGATAAAGGGTATAAATCTCAAGAGGAACTTAAAATAAAAGATATAACAGATGAATCAGAAGTAGATTTAAAAGTTCCTAAACAGAATACCGACGCAAAAGGAAACTTAAAGCCTATGTTGGCTCTTAGTGTTGATAGTCTCCCAAAATCTAAACAAAATATATTAGACAATAAATGATATGCTTCAACTAAGCTAGATGGAGTAAGGTGTCTAATGTATTATAAGGATAAGGAAGTTTATACTTCTTCTAGAGGAGGTAAAGATTATGATACTCCTACAACTTATATTCGTAAGAATACATTCTTAAATCAATTTTTTAATAATAATCCAAATGTAGTATTAGATGGAGAATTATATATTCATGGAAAGCCTCTATCTTATATTAGTGGAATTGTTAGATTACAAGATCTTTGTGAAAAACACGAAGAACTTCAATATTATGTTTATGATATAGTTGATGAAACTAAAACTTTTCAGGAAAGACTAAAAATTCTAACTGAGTTAGATAAATGTATGAGTTTAAGTTCTATTATTCCTAATAGAGTTGTAGTAGTTAATCATGAAAGTGTATCTGGAAAGGATGCAATTGTTCAACTTCATAATCAGTATATATCTGAAGGTTATGAAGGTTTAGTTATTAGAGATCCAAATGAAAAATATAAATGTGGAGCTCGAGATAAGCGAATGCTAAAAGTAAAAATGTTCCAGGATGATGAATTTGAAATAACTGGAATGACTGATGGCCTTCGAGAAGAGGATTTTGTTTTTAATATGAAAACAAAGGACGGATATCCATTTGAAGCTAAGCCTATGGGAGATAGAGCTTTAAAGAAGTGATATCGAGAAAATATAGACAAATTAATAGGACAAATGGGTACAGTAAAGTATTTTGGATATACTGCAACAGAAAATGCAGTTCCAAATCTTCCAGTATTCAAAAGTCTACGAGATAAAACTGATTTATAATGAAACTTACATTAAAGCAACTTAAAGATTTAATTTCAAGTTATCGTACTGCTTTAAATGAAGCAGAGAATTTTGAAAGACTAGGTTTTGATATTAGAAGTAGTGAGATGTGGTATTATTTAGAACATGCTCTTGATATAGCTTTAACGTTGTATTTTGGAGAGAATGTTTCTGAAAAAATATGGAATTTTATTTTAAATGATTCTGTAAATGAATTTGCTACTATTGAGGAATTATTTGAATTTGTATCAGATAAATATTCAGAATTAGTTAATAAAGATACAGCACTTACACTTGATCAACTTCAAACATTATTTCCTCAGGAAGAAATGTTTAAG
>CALEBD010000201.1 GCA_937944945.1 uncultured Clostridium sp.
TAATGCCGTGGCAGTAGACGGAGAGTACGACAGGGTATATAAAGCCGAGGATTGGGCGTGGTACTTTGCTACTTTCATTGCAAACGGCATTTTTCCAAAGCCAAGCGACGGGCTACAGGTGGTAGCTTACAGCGGCATGGAAATAAGAGTAAATGCAGGCTATGCCTTTATAAACGGCTACGCCTTTAGAAATCCTGCAACGCTTAGCGTAACACTGGATACGGCAGAGGGAGCGCTCAACAGGGTGGACAGGGTAGTAGTTCGCTGGGATTTGCCGCAAAGAGATATGTATATTGCGGTGCTGAAAGGCACACCGTCTGCAAAGCCGACAGCAACGGCAGTAACACGCACTACGGAAATATGGGAGCTTGCGCTTGCAGATATTTACGTAGGCAAGGGCGTAACAAGGATACAGACGCAGAACATCACAGACCAGCGGTTTAATAGCGCAGTCTGCGGAATTGTAACAGGAACGGTGGAAGAGATAGACGCAAGCGTGCTTACAAAGCAGTTTACGGACTTTTTCAACACCTACAGCGCAGCCGTGCTGGACGAGTTCAGCGCATATAAGCAGAATATGGAAAAGTACCTTACAGAGATTGCGGGCGTATATGACAGCTACGTAAGCAAGACAGAGGGCTTATTTGCGCAGTATGAGAGCCAGTTTAACGAAAGATACAGCAGTTTTGAAAGCACGCTTGACAACTGGGACAAGGAACTTTTAAGCGCCTATACAGAATTTATGGCAAAAATTAAGCTATTCCAGTCGGACGCTGAAAACGAATTTAACACATGGTTTGAGAGTATCAAGGACAAGCTGGGCGAGGACATAGCAGGCAGCCTGCAACTGCAAATTGAAGAGCTGGCAGCAGCCATGCAGGAAGTGAAAAAGCAGGCAGAGGCAGGCACGAAAGAAACCAAAGAGGCAATAGCAGCGCTGGACGAGCGACTTAAGAGAATAGAAAGCGGCTGGGGTATTGACTATAAGCATGATGCTGTACTGGGATTGTGTTACATGGGTGCAGCATACATGAGCCAGCATTACGAAAGAACAGTAGAAACGGCAGTGTTAGGGGCTACCTACGTGGGTAATTCCTATCTTGCAAATACATTTTAGAAAGGCGGCAGACCATGAAAGGATTTCCTAAAGTATTAAAATTTTGATTTTGTGTATTGTATCTAGTTCTCATCCTAACTTCACTCAACAGATGACCACATTTAGGACAATAAGTCTGTGATGTTTTTATAGGATTATTACATATATCACAAAAAGAATTTTTATTTTCTGTAAGCATTAATCTACTTTGTAAGTTATTTAAGTTTTCCCCATCTTTGCTACAGTAATTACAATAATCTTCGTTTTGTTTTCCACATTTTGTACAAAATCTCATATAATATCTCCCCTTTCTAACTGCTCTTTATTATTTTATATATATTGCTTACTTAGTATTTCCCAATTTTCTAATCTATCTAATTTATAACTACTTCCTGATTGTTTCACAATATAATCAGCATATTCTCTTTGTAATCTGTAAGTTTCTTCTTCTGGATTATATATTTCCCAATCGACAGTATAAGTTATGCTATATACTCCATTTGATACTTTTTTTGCAGATACTTTATCAAATCCTCTTAAACTTATTGTTATGCCCTTTTCATATGCATGTGGTATTGATTTTTTATATTGATTATATGCATTTCCACCAGTTGTCAATTCTCCACTTATTATGCTAAAATCCCCATAATTCATTGCATCTACATAATCATTAAAATATCCTGACATAAAGTAAGTAATATCGTCTAATGGAATACTTGATGATGAACTTTGAGTTGTATCGTTATTTTTACTAGATGAATTATTCTTAGTTGAGCTATTGTTTCTAGTAGTAGTCTTATTTTTTACTGTACTAGAGCTGCTATTTCCATTAGTAGCGCTTTTTGATTTAGAATCATCTTTAAATGATATCTTCAATACTTTTAAAATCTTATCACCGTCATAGATATTTAAATTTGTTCCCTGTTCCTTAAGCCCTACAATACTACATTTATTATTGAGTTTAACTACATTTGCAATACTGCTGTCATCTAATTTATAGCTTAAGTCTAATTTATCACTTGATGAATTAATTTTAGGCTCTATAATTACAGTTTTATTTACACCAAATACATATGTGTCGCCTTCCATCTCATACTCTCCATCTACAACAACATCTTCTATAGAAACATCTTCACTAAATACACTTTCTTTTAATAAAATAAAACTTCCTCCAAGTACTAAACAAATAGACACTACGATAGCAATTATTTTCATTAGATTTTTAGAATCTCCACTATGTTGTGGAGTTTGTTCACTATATATATAGTCATTATCATTAAGCGCTTTACCACAGTAAGCACAATAAGTTACACCCTCTTTGTTATTTGTTCCACAATTTTTACAAATCATTTAACTCTCACTTCCCCCCAATTTATACTAATCTTGTTCCACAATGACTACAGAATTTTGCACCTTGCTTTAGCGGTGTTTTACAATTAGGACACACATCTGAAGTTTCATAATCTTTTATATCATCTTGTATAGTTTCAGTATAGTTTTCGCCATCATCAACTAAACTCTCTGAAGTTCCATCAGTATATACTAAGCTTTCTGTATTTACGTCACTATTAAACAAGCTATCTGTCATTAAATTTTCTGTCTGTAAATCTTGATATATATTGGGATTTAATTGTCTATTAAAATCTTGTTCTGAATTTTGGTTAGTATATTGTGTTTTATTTATATGTTGATTTGGATAATTATTGCTTAGCCCTTCTGTAAGATCAAATTCCTGATTTGGGCTGACATATGGTCTAGAATTTGGTGCTCTGTAATTTTTAACTCTACTATCTTGAAAATGTGGTTCATATTGTTGATTTCTTATACTATTAATTGTACTCTGTCTTTGTTTATTTTTCTTATGATTATCTACAAAAATCCATATAAGGGTTCCTATTATTCCAACAACCCCTACAATTGTTAAAACTATCCCTATTGTATACATATTATTCCTCCCCTTTTAGATCCATCCATTTGATTCTAATTCATCAATCTTACCTCTCAACTGTACTACTTCCGCTGTATTTTCTCCATTTGGCGCATATTGAACTGCTAAATTATAGTTGTCTATTACTTTTTGATAATCTCTGCTTTCTTCACTTTTATTTCCTTCAGATTCTATATATACATATGCTAATTGCACATAACACCTATATTCTGATGGATATTTTTCTTCCATCTGTATTAATACATTTTCTGCTGATACTAAGTCCCCACTTTGTTGATATGCATATGCTATATCTAAATAAATATACGGTCTAGTATAACCAGCTTCTAAAAGTTCATTAAATATATTTGCAGATGATGTATACTCTCCATTTTTATAATAAGCTTCACCTAACATTTCCTTTACAACTAAATTTGAACCACCTTGCAAATTATTTGTCGCTTCTATTAATATATTTATTTCTTCATTAAAGTTATTTCGATTTTTATATATATTTGCAATTGAAATATAACACTCAGATTTTATATTTTCATTTTTAGTTGTATTTATTATGTTTTTATATCCACTTATTGCTGATGATATATTATTTGATGCTTCATCAATTTCACAATTTATATAGTTGATATAATCATCATTTCCATCAGGTATACTATTGATTATTTCTTGAGCTTTTTCTATCTGATTATCTTTGACATAGGCTTTTGCTAAATCTGCCTTAAATTCATTAATTCTATCATTGTAGTTTTCGTCTTGAGATGCTAAATCGACTGTTTTTGAAAAATATTCTATTGCTCCTGTCCAGTTTTCCTGCTTATAGTAAGCATTTCCCATTACAAAATTATATTCAGGATTATCTATTATTTTATTATTCTTGTTAGAATAATCTATTAAATATTCTAAACAGAAATCATAATTACCTTGTTTATAGTAAACATTTGCATTTCCTATTACATATGCTGGGTCATCTGAATTTATTTCCCCAGCTTTTTCGAAATTACTTTGTGCTTCTTCTAAGTTTCCACTTTTTAAACATTCTGTACCCTCATTTATTAACTTGTCATATTTAGATATTTTTTGATTAAAAAATGTTTTTGTACCAAAAATTATCGCTCCAACAGCTATACAAATTAATAACACCTTTGAGGTATTTTTAATAAATTTATCTCTTTTTTGTTTTTTATATGACTCGTTAAAAACATATATATTTTTTAAGTCATACAAAAGTTCATTTACATTTTGATATCTTTTATCAGGTCTATTTTGTACACATTTATTTACTATATATTCAATTCCTTGAGATAAATGAGGATTATAAATTCTCATAGGTCTAAAATCATATAGTAAATCATTTGGATTCATACCTGTTAATAAGTAGTATAAAGTAACACCTAAAGAATATATATCTGTTCTTTCATCAGTTTGACTTTTTCCATATTGTTCGGGTGCTGCATATCCTCTTGTCCCCATATAACTAGTATCACTTAAACTATCTGTTTTAAATTCTCTAGCTATACCAAAATCTATTAATTTTACTGTATTATCTGGGGCTATTATTATATTTTCTGGTTTCATATCTCTATAAATTATTGGATTT
>CALEBD010000202.1 GCA_937944945.1 uncultured Clostridium sp.
GTCATAAACTAAAACTTGAACTTCTGATTTTCCAGTATCTTCTATGTTATAAAGAAGTGAAGCACTTGTAGGTTCTCTGAATGTTTTTAATACATTTAAACCTGCTAGTTCACCTGCTCTTCTAGTTGCTTCTAATTGCTTATTATCAAAGTATGCAGGTACTGTTATAACTACATCTTTAACTTCACCATAATTCTTCGAAGCTTGATTTGCTAATTCTCTTAATATTAATGCAGAAACTTCTTCGGGTTTTAAAATCTTCTCTTTATTTCCATATTTTAAAACAACATCTTTGTCTGAACCCATAATCCTTTTTACAGAGTAAATAGCATTTGCTTTATATCTATTCTTATATGCTTCATGACCTACTATAAATTCATCACCTTTACCTGTCCATAGTACACATGATGGTAATGTAGATGAACCATTATCTAATTTTATTATGTCTGGTATTTTACCACTACGTAAAACAGATATAGCACTATTAGTTGTTCCTAAATCTATACCGAAGCACGGTCTAACCTTTACACTCTTTTTTAAATCTGACGCATCGTCAAATACTTTCATTGTTTCTAAACTCATATGAAAACCTCCTACTATTTTATTTCTAATCTAATGTTAATTTTATCTACTATTTGATAGAGCTTCTTCTATTATTTCACGTAAGTTGTCGGTTATTATAAATTTATAATCCATCTTATAAGCTCTTTTATTTACGATTGATAATCTGATTAGAGTTTGTAATTCATCAATATCACAATTATTAGTAACTTTTAATACAAAATAATTTCTATCTATATGATATAATACTATATCAGAAACATCAATTACTTCACATAAATCATTTAGAAGTTCTAGGAAATCTATATTACCAACTTCACATTTAAATACTACACCTAATAATTTATAATCTTCAGATACAGGTTTTATTATATCTTTTAGGTGTACAAAATCTGGCAATGTACTTAAGAGAATTTTCTCTGTACATATAGAATGATTAAACACTCTTTCACTTTTAAATTTTGTTTGAAGTGATTCTAATACGAATAACTTATTTGCAACCTGTTCTACTTGAACTTGTAACTCTTTGCTTAAAGAAGACTTACAAACCGAGAGAACTGGTAGTGATGTATCTTTCCTAGATTCTCTAACTATCTTAGTTACAAGTTTAAAATTCCTATTACTCTCTGTGCTTATAATATCTCTTAACGCTGTATAATCTATATCTCTATTTATACCAAATAAATTACCATTTTCTACCCATTCGTCTAAACTAACCATACTACAGTACCTCCAATTGTTCATTCATAATATCCTTTTATTTATACAAGTTATTATAGCTATTGGCACTCTCTAAGTAATGTTAGACGGAACTATAATTATCTGTGGAAGTATACGCTAATTCTGATTCTGATTCGTTTTCAACTTCCTCAAAGTTAAATTCAGCACTTAATATTTGATAAGATTTCTCTTCCATTATTACTGATAAAATATTGTCACCAAATTCAAAATAGAATAAGCCTGAACTATTGCAAGGAGTGTAATTAAACTTAAATCCATAATTATCTAAGTCTGTTAATAATGTTGAAACAGAATATCTATCTATTAGTTTACTATAAAAACTTCCTTCTAATTCATATACCACTTTTGAAGCTGATAAAACTAATTGTCGTCTATAAGGTTTAACTCCTAAGATATACCTATACGTAATACAATTAACATCAGAAACTCTTATATTTAATTCCAGTTCGATAGAGTTACCCAAATTGTAACACTTTATTCTTTTATCCTTTAGGTGTTGATAAAGTTTATAGTCATCTATATTCATCTTATCTAAATAATCTAGACCTTCTCTCATGTTTTTAAATTCTTCCTTAAGTTCATCATTAACTTTTGTTTTCTTTTTTAAGAAATCAAAAAATCCCATAATACCCCCATTAATTTAAATTATCTAAAAACGTTTATAAACTTTTCTATCAAATCTTAACTGGTTGTTATAATAAGGTAAATTATATCCACCCACTAAACTCAAATACAATAGAATAATTGAAGAAAATATTGTACTCAAAATAACTTTAGTGTTAGATACACCTAACGCTTTTACAAACTTTATATTTACTACTGTAGTAAGTATACAATAATATAAAACACCTATATAAGGTATGAAGCAAGGTATAAACCAATAACACTTAACATTTGAATATTTAGATTTGCTTATTGTTCTTAAAATCGGAATAAAAGCTTTTATAGCAAATTGTTCTTTCATTCTTCTAAATATTATGAACAAACCTAAAGACCCAACAATATAATTTATAAGATATATTATCATAAGTATTTCTAAAACATTTAATCCGTTATTATCTGTAGTATAATATATGCTACTGAATTCGTACATAAATCCTCCTAATCAATTAATTCAATATATTATACTTTCATAGTTATTAACACTATAGTGATTTAATACACCATAGAGTGTTCTAATTGTAGAACACTCTAGCTATATTAAACATATTAGTCAATTATTTGTATTTTTACATTACTGATTTCAAAATAAGGAAGTGTTTTAATGCTTTTATTTCTCCTATTTGTCTCTTTGAAATTAATTCTGAACATAACATCATTTATTTTTAATTCTATATCATCACCTAATTCAAATATGAAAACCTCGTTTAATAAGTATTGAGATATACCATCACTTATTACTCTTGATGAGCCACCAGTAGTTACTGGTAAGAACGTATTCAATTTAAAAACAGCTTCAAATTTAGAAGTAAATCCTAATAAGTCTAATATAAAACTGTTATTGTTTATAACACCCTCTATCTTATAATCATCTCTAACATATAAATTTTTTAGGTTAGGAATAATTATCTCATTAGGGTTACTCTTTATCATTGAGCTCCTTCTATCATTTCCTACAATATTTATATGGTTAGATGAAATACCATCTATTTTAGATGAAACTCTTTTCACTCTACGCTGTGGCTTTTGTTCTTGTATTTCTTTAGGTAATGCAAGTTCTGATTCAATCTTAGCTTTTCGTTCTTCTTCCTCTTTTAGAGCTTTTGCTTGTTTCTCTTTTTCAAGCCTATCCTTTATTGCTGAATAGTCAACTTGACCAGTCATTACAGTTCTTGGGATAGAATCAACATCGCTTTCAGTTGGTTTAAATAAATCTTCATCAAAAGAACCTACAACCTTTTTACTTGGTTCAGGTGTTATCTCTTGCTTGTTATCTTGTACATCACCAAATATGTCTAAAGCCCTTAAACTATCATCAGAATTAACATCATTGGATACATCATCAACTTCTTCATTCATTAAATCAAATAAGCTTTTATTACTTTTCTTATTATCATTATCATCATAATTAAAAGCATTCAGACTATTCATTTCTTCACCCCCTAAATTTCTACAACTGTAGTTTTAAATACAGAACTGTCTACTGCATTAATTACCTTACAAATAAACTTATTATTATCTACTCTAAAACTTAGATAATGTCTATTATTTAAATAAATTTTATAATCATCTGAATTGTAAATAGAATCTATTTTTAGAACTTTATTACTATTTACAATTTTAATAATTGTACCTTTTAAAACGCCATTGTTTATTGTTGTTCTAGTTTGATTATTGGATAAAGATTCTTCTTTAATACATACATTTCCAGTAATCGCATATATTAAATTATCATCTTTACGTATAACTTTTAAACAATAATTATTCAGATTAATATTAAGAATTAACTTCAAAATACAGGACCTCCCATTGGATACAGATTAACCTTGTCAAATTCTTCATCATTAGACATATCTGATAAAATCTCATTTAAGCAAATATAATTAATTTTATCATATCTAAAACTATAAGCTTCATTAGAATTTATATCTAATAAATTTAAAGTATGTATATTAGCTATAACTTTAAGATTACTTTCAATAAGTTTATTTAGAAGTACAAGTCTATTACTGTTTTTATTATAGATATTTGTTACATCCACATCTATAGTAAATCTTCTTAAATCTCCCACTAGATTGTATTGTGACTCTAATCCGACTGTAATATTAGCCTTAACAATTCTTTTATCATTATTCATAACTTCTCCCTTACATTTCTTCATTTTATAAGTATAAGGGAGAAGTATCTCCCTTATATTATTCTTTTGGCTTATCTACATTTTCTTCTGATGAATTGTCTGATTCATCTTTATTATCTGTATTGCCAGAATTACTATTATTACTGTTATTATTATTCGTATTATTGTTGTTCTTATCGTTACTAGGTTTATTATTCTTGTCTGTGCTTATAGTTATATCTTGCTGACTATTAGATTGTTCTTCTATTTTCTTTAGCCTTGCTTTTAACTGTTCTCTGTCATAATTTATTAAACCTAATATTTGTGTCTTATATGATTCATCTATAGTAAGACCATTTAACTCATTTTCAAATATATCTAAGTTAGATAATGCTGTATTAATTATTATCTTGTCGTTAGGATTTGAGTTAGGGTCTATCATATTATTTTCTAATTTCTTTATGAAATCCTTCTTTACTGATTCAGCTAAGGCTGAAGCATCTTGTTCTATTTCATAATCATATGGGAATATCTCATAGATTGCACCTTCTGTACCTTCTGGCACTTCTTTTCCTTGAGAGTTTACCCAAACATGTTTTACGATATTCTCCCCTTCATCAAATTTTAAATTACTTAATCCCTTATGAGCATTAGACATAATTTTATTCCAAATCTTACCTGCACTGACACCTTGTATAGACTTTGGATTATCATAACCTGTCCAAACAACTGCTGTGTATAAAGGTGTATAACCTGCGAACCATAAGTCTTTATCATCATCTGTTGTACCTGTCTTACCAGCAATATCTATAGTGTTGTTAAACTTAGCACTTGTTCCTGTACCAGCATCTACAACTGTTTTCATCATATCTGTGATAATAATTGCTGTAGCTTCACTATAAATTTCAGTATTAGTTTTGTTGTGACTATAAACTACATTACCATCCTTGTCTCTAATCTCTCTAACACAAGAAGGTCTATTAAATTTACCTTTATTTGCTAATGTAGCATAAGCACCTGCCATTTCTTTAACGTTAGTACCAATAGTTAAACCACCTAAACCTGAAGCTAAATTATAGTCAGAGTCTACTATATTTTTAAACTCCATATTTTGTAAGAAACTTAAACCTACTTGTGGCTTAACTTCTCTAAATAGTTTATATGCTACTGCATTTGAAGAATACTGTAAAGCTTGTCTAGCTGTTATTTTACCCATATAAGAACCTGCATTCTTTGGACCATCATCTTCTTTAGTATCATCTACTATAGTTGTTGGTAAAAGACCATTTATTTCTATGGCAGGAGCATAAACTGCTATAGGTTTCATAGTTGAACCATTTTGTCTTTGTAACCCTGTAGCCCTATTATTGTAATCAGTTACAGGTGAAGTCCTACCACCTATAATAGCTTCAATCAATCCTGTTTCATTATTCATTAATATTGTAGACGCTTGTAAAGCATAAATACCTTCATCTGTAGTTTCTGTATTACCACTTAATGCTTCGTCTATAATAGTTTGAGTTTCTCTTTGTAAAGCTTCATCAAATGATGTATATACACTATAACCATTTTTATAAAGCTTAGCTAAAGCTGATTTCTTAGCTTCATTATATTCTTGTTCATAAACTTTTCTATCATTATCTGAAGTGAATTTGTATTTTAATTTAAAGCCATCTTCTTTCATCAATATCTCTGCTACTTCTTCTAAAACAATATTCTTTCTAATGTCATAACCTGATGTTGACTCTGAAGAATCTAACTCTATCTTCTCTGCCTTAGCAATATCATACTCTTCTTTAGTTATGAACTTATTCTCTAACATCATATCTAAAAATAATATTTGTCTTTCTACTGTGTTAGGATTAACACCAGTATCATCTTTAGTATAAGGGTCATATATAGTTGGATTATTTGGTATAGCCGCTAAATAACAAATTTGTGCTAATGATAGTTCTGTTACAGGTTTACCAAAATACTCCAATGAAGCTGAATTTATACCATACGCATTATTCCCAAAATATATGTTATTAACATAATACTCTAATATCTCTTTCTTACTAAATGTATCTTCTAACTCAAATGCTATTACAATTTCTTTTATTTTTCTTTCTATACTTTGTTCAGTAGATAAGTAAGTTAGCTTAACTAATTGTTGTGTAATAGTAGAACCACCTTGTGTTATAGCACCATCATTTTTTAAGATAGAAACACCAGCTCTTATTAGAGATTTAATGTCAATACCATTATGTTTATAAAATCTTTTATCTTCTACAGCTATAAACGCATTAAATACATCCTCAGGTATCTGTTCATAAGTAAGATACTCAATATTCTTTTCTTGATTAACAGATAGTATTTCATCATCATTTTTATCATAAATATGAATGTTTGAATTAAGTTTAAAATCATCAACACTTATAGTCTTTTTAATCGCATTTGCTTCTTTTATATAACCAAATATTGGCTTACCTAATTTTGTTATTACTATTAAAAAACAAATAAAAATTGTTACTGCAACTATACTTCCTAATATTGATAATACTTTAAACAGTCTTGTGTCATTTATAACATATGTATCATTAAAGTATTTTATTTTGTCTAAAAGTTTCTGTTGCTTTGGATTTATTTGTCTAGTCATCTTTCTTCCATCACTTGAATCATCATCCCCTTTAAAAAGTTTTTTAACCTCGTCAGCATCATCTAGACAATCTGTATGAAAATCTGTGAAATGCCCTTTACCTTCATCTCTATCTCTCATAATACCCTCCTACTAATTTAATTTTATAATATTAATAAACTAATTTAATTTAATTTACTAATATTATAAAACTGGGTGGGATATCCACCCAATTTTGT
>CALEBD010000203.1 GCA_937944945.1 uncultured Clostridium sp.
TCAACATATAAAATTTCTGCACTACTAGGTAACTTAATCGTTTGAGGATAAGTAAATTCTAGAGGATATTTATATATAATTTTATTCATTATTTCTTAGCTTTTTTACCACCATTACAAATAGTACAAGTAGAAGTACCTGATTTTTCTCCAATATTAAAAACCCGAATAAATTTTCCGTACTTTTCATCTTGAAACTCATGTGTAATCTTATTATCTGCGCAGTTTTTACAGAACTTAATTTCAGTAGCCATATACAATATTTTTACATTTATTAAATAATTCTTTTAATGTACCATTATTTACTAACGATATATCAAATTTATGTTTTTTATAAAGAGCATCTAATTCCCTTTCTGAAGAATGTAAACCTATACTACAACCTTTTCTTGTTACATGAATAATAAAGGCATTGTATTCTTTTACTACTTCGTTTTCAATTGCAAATCTTTGATCTGCAATTATAATATTATTTTTATTTCCACTTTGAAGTGTTGAATATATCCATAATTTATCTCCAAAATATTTACGCATTATATCTGTACCAAAATATTGTAATATTTGTCTAATAGATAAATTATATTCTATAGCTAAATTTCTATTTTCTTTTTTTAATTCTCTAGCGAATACTTTATCTGTAGGTTCATTTCCAAAAGTTCTTACTCTACTATCGTAAAGTAAAAACTTCTGAAAATCAAAATGATAATATTCTTTAAATTCTCTATCATCAAACTTGCTCTTATCTACATTCATCATGATAGATAACATTTCTTTTAATTTATCTGCATAATGTACTATCTTTCAATGCTTTGAAATCATAAACGGTACAGGAGTAAAATTTAATGCAGAAGCAATATTATAAGAATGTAAACAAGTTGGAGTATTTAATAAATAGTTTAGATATTTAGCAACTTCATCTTTTCCACTTCCTTTAAAACCTTGAATAGCTATTATATTTTTCACTTATTCTAATGTAAAATCGAAGTTCATAGGTATAGCATCAAGTTGCGACTTATGTTCAGCCCATTTCTTTTCAAAACTTTTCTTGAGTTTGTCTATAACTATCTTTCTAGCCTTTTCTTTATCTGCATCATTTGTACTACTTTTATAAAGTTTATTTATAATATCAGTAATGCCACTATAAACCTCTCTTTCAGAAATTCCTAATGTATTTAAAATTTGTTGAAATCCTACACTTTTAAAAGCAGAATTACTTGTAATAGTATTCCAGTTACTCATAAGTAGAATACCTACAGAACAAGCTGAATCTGGAATATTATATCCAGAGAGTAATTTAATACCCATACCTACAACAGTAGGATCTTGAGAGCCTAACATTCCAGATAAAGATTTAAGATCGTCCTCTGTAAGATTAGATAAATTATTACTTACAAATTTATCTAATTCTGTATCATATATTACTTTCATATAATTATTTAAAATATTATTAACTTGCTCATATTCTGAATTATCTGTAAAGAAACAGCATTTACCTGAATAAAATAATGTACAGTCTGCAGGAATAATTCCTTCAGACATTATAGCTGAAGCAAACTGTTCAAGAGGATCTGAAGAGCTAGTATTTATCGCTTTATTAATAAAGTTGTTTAAGTCTTTACTACTGCTGCTTTGATAACAAGCTCCAGGTTTATGATCAATTAGATAATAAGTATCTTCTGATGGAGAATAATATAATTTAATGTTTTTATCCCTTGGAGCACCTCCTGAACTATATTGAGGCGTATATACACTATATTTTACTTTTGGCAGTATACAAACATCTGCTTTTGCAGCAGTTAAACTACGTTTTATAGTAGTAGCTTCGCTTAGTTTAAATCGAGGATATTTAGATTTAGGATCAAAATATACTCTTTTTACTCCAGTTAGACTTGTTAAAGTTTTAGAAGAAATGATAGTTTCTATACTATCATTATCTCCTAAATACATACCAAATACTTTTTCTGCACAAAAAGGACTAGTATAATAACAATCGTCTCCAATATGTTTTTTACTCCCATTAATATCATAAACAACAATCATATCTGCAAGACAAGTATTACTTATGTTATTACTATAATAGGAACCGTTACTACTATTTCCTTGTCTTCTATAATAGTCGCAAACAACTATTCTTAATTTTGTATTACTTAAATTAAATAACATATTATATTAACTTTCTAGCTACTTTAGGATTCAATAATAATTTATTACATCTTGTAGGATGATTTTTTTGGAGAGTTTTAATTAAACTGAAAATCAAATCCTCAGAAAATAACATCTTATCATGCTCAATAATCTTAAGAATTCTATCAACAGCTACCTCTGTTTTACTACCTTTTGTATCAAAATATAGGTTTACAAAATTACAAAACCGAGTTGTTAAAACTGCAGCAATATCTGCACGATAGTTAGTACCATCATATACTTGTTTTGCTAATTCTCCTTTAACATAATCCCAATCTTTATTTAACATTGTATCAGGATCCATTAATTTATCTAACTTATTGGCAATAAAAGTAGTAAATAAGTTTCCAATAACGTTTTCTTCAGATGTAAAACATCCTTGGGCAATATTAAGGATTAAACCTAAAGTGTTTGTATCAGACCAATCTTTAAATCCAGAAATAGTATTAGCAAAAGTTACTAAACTTCGAGGATTAACTTTTTGTACTCCTCCCTCCTTTTTCATAATCTCAGGATAAGATAATACAAAATTGATAAAACGACCATCAATACCTTCTTTCTCAGCCCAACGAGCCCATACATCTTTATCAAAACCTAATTCGAAACTAATATATCGAGTCTTTTGGGCATTGTCCATAGAGTTAACATTATAATCACCATTATCAGGATTTGATGTTAATATAATAGTACAGTTAGGTGGTAATGACCAACTTATATATTCTCCTCTATCTATCAACTCCATGGTAGCTTGTATAAATCTAGGCATTTTTGTTACCGTATAGGCTCTTTATCCTATACTTCTACGTCTTCTTTTAGGTTATAACGTAGTTCAGACTATATCATCACTATATAATAGTGTAGCGCACTCGTGGTACTTTACTATCCATTTCTGGACTCCATGTACTAGTCGTTGAACTTTCTAATTATTACTAATTAGCTTAGCTGCTGATTGACCTCCTCAGGCTTTTCCAGCAATTCACGCTATTTTATGCGGACCTCTAGATTTTATACTTTCATTTATATCCTCCTGCAGTAAGATTCTTTCTTATAGCTCGAGATATATTACAAATTTTTAGTTCTTTTTCAGCATCTGTTTTTGAATCTCACTCTTTAATAAAAACATTATCAAGTGAATATTGAATAACAGGTACTTTCTTATATTTCTTTTTTAGTTTAGAAAGAGTTTCTTTTAATTCAAACGATCATCTATATCCACCAGCAGTATAACTACGATTATTACATACACTACATATTGCAGTAACATCTTGATTAGTAGCTCTAGCCGCATCTGTTATTGATTTGTAACTTTGAATATATTTTCCTTCTAAATTATACTGATATACCATTTTTATATTAACTGGAGAATGTGTTTCATAATATTTCTTTTTAGAAATACTTATTCTATGTTTATATTCTTCATCTCTAATGATATTCTCAGGATCTAAAATATGATTTATATAAGGTTTAATACTATCTATATAGTATTTTTCTCTATTAATTCTATTTTCCTCAAGACAAATTTCTATAACTTCAAAATAAATATTATCAATTCCATATTTATTATACAAGTTTTGCATAGTATGATTATGGTGTTTATTTTGTTTTAAAGTAGTTAAATGTTGTCTTAATCTATGCTGAATATTTTTTGAACTTCCTATATATTCTTTATTGTGAATTTTTATTTTGTAAATTCCACAAACTTTTTTATAAACTTTAATCTTTTGTAATGTTAATTTTTCCATATTTTTTTAAATTTTATATCAAAGATACTAAATTTATTCAAGGAAACAAAACTTTACAATATATTTCTTAATCCGCACGATTAAAGTCATCAAGAATTAGAATTGTACCATTTTCATTTTGTGAAGTAGGAACCCATGCAGGAAGGGCGTATCCCATTCGAGATATATTGTCTTTAATTCTATAACCCTCTGCAATATAAGAATCTAGTACATCTGCAGATACCCAGAGACATTCCTCATCCTTAATCACTATTTCATTTTCTACAACAGGCATTCCATCATCGTCAAGTCGAGGACGCTCTGTACAAACATAATACTCTTTAATAGGAAAACCAATAAGATCACCTAATTCCTCTAACTGAGAAAGATTAAGTTTAATACAGTCCATTCCTCTTTCTTGA
>CALEBD010000204.1 GCA_937944945.1 uncultured Clostridium sp.
GCAACTGAAATAACCATGTCTATCTTGTCCGACATGAATATCTGGAAATAAAGAAATCGGGTAAAGGTCATAGTCGTATAATCCTTTGCCCGATTTTTTTATTTTCACTTTATGCATAAAAGCGTTTCAATTATCCAGTTCTATACGTCAAGAATTAGATTTATTATTGATGTATTCTACAATTTCTCCAATAAAAAAAGATATCAATGTCCCAATTGAAACAAACAAACTATCTCTATCACCTAATGATTCAATGAAGATTGAAAATGTAAACGTAAAGTTACTATACATATAATCATAAAAAACGTATTTCAGAGAACCTATCAAGAGCATCAACCCGAAAGAAATTAATGCATATATTAGACACAGCAAAAAGCTAATGTCAATGCTGCGTTTGACAATGATTTTTCCCATAAAAAAACCTAAAATAAAAACCCCAATATCAATATATGTATATATAATTAAAAAACCCAAATAGGCTAAGGCCGCATTATATTTGGGAAATAAATAAAAACAAAGAAAATAAGAGATAAATTTTATATTTGTGGAGATTTTGAACACGAGGCAAAAGAAGGCGAAGGACTAATGGCTCCAAGGGTTTCAATATGTGCAAATCATATGGCAAACTTAGCTATGAAAATTTTAATTGAAGATATAAAAAGATAAAAGTTAGTAAAAATATTATGATGTACTATAAATATAAAACAGTAATTTGATTTAAATTTTAGATACTAAATTAAAAAGGGGAGACAAAATGGATAAATTAATATTAGGTGGACACGAATTTGACAGCAGACTTTTAATAGGGACAGGGAAATTTGGAAGTAACGATATTCTTCCAGAAGTTATAAAAGCAAGCAATAGCGAAATAATAACAATGGCAATAAGAAGAGTTGATTTAGACAATCCAAATGAAAATATTTTGACTTATATACCAAAAGAAATGACTATACTTCCTAATACTTCGGGAGCTACTAATGCAGAAGAAGCAGTTAGAATAGCTAGGATATCTCGTAAAATGGGCTGTGGAGATTTTATAAAAATAGAAGTTATATCAGATACAAGATACTTACTACCAGACAACGAAGAGACAATAAAAGCAACTAAAATTCTAGCAGATGAAGGGTTTGTAGTTCTTCCATATATGTCACCAGACTTATACGCAGGAAGACGTTTAATAGAAGCTGGAGCAGCTGCTGTAATGCCACTAGGCGCACCGATTGGGTCAAATAGGGGATTAAAAATGAAAGAAATGATTCAGATAATGATAGATGAGTTAGACACTAATATAATTGTAGATGCAGGCATTGGTAAGCCATCACAAGCGATGGAGGCTATGGAGATGGGAGCAGCTGCAGTTTTAGTAAACTCAGCAATTTCATCAGCACAAGACCCAGTAAAAATGGCAAATGCATTTAGATTAGCAGTAGAAGGTGGAAGAGAGGCATACCTAGGAAAAACTGGACCAGTGAGCAACTTTGCAAATGCATCATCACCTTTAACTGGATTTTTAGGAAGTCTATAAGGGGGAATATAGATGAGTTTTTATGAAGTTTTAGAAAAATACAGAGATTTTGATTTCGACGGATATTTTAAAAATGTTACAGAGCCAGATGTTTTAAGAAGTTTAAATAAAAATAAGTTAGATCATATGGATGTCTTAAACTTATTATCACCAAAAGCCACACAACACCTAGAACAGATGGCACAAAAAGCTCATAGATTAAGTCTTCAACATCTTGGCAAAACAGTAACTTTATATACTCCTATGTATATTGCAAATTACTGTGTAAATCACTGTGTATACTGCGGATACAACTGTAAAAGTGGGATAAACAGAAGAAAATTAAATATGGAGCAAATTAAAAACGAAGCAGATTATATAGCTGATATGGGATTTAAACATATTTTAGTACTTACAGGCGAAAGTGAAAGACATTCTCCAGTTGAATATATAGGAGAGGCGGTAAATCTTATTTCAGGCAGATTTTCGTCAATAGGGATAGAAGTATATCCAATGGAAGTAAGAGGGTATAAACACCTTGTTGAAAATGGTGCAGACTCACTTACTGTCTATCAAGAAACATATGATGAAGTAGTTTATAAAAAGGTACACATAAAAGGACCAAAGGCAAATTTCAAATTTAGACTAGATGCGCCGGAAAGAGGGGCAATGGCAGGAATGAGAAGTTTATCAATAGGCGCACTATTAGGACTTGCTGACTATAGAAAAGACGCATTTTTCACTATTTTACATGGAGAATATTTAAAAACAAAATATCCACATATAGAGCTTTCTTATTCAGCACCTAGAATGAAGCCATTTAAGGGGAGCTTTGACGATATAAATCCAGTAGACGATAAAACAGAATTTCAAATAATGACGGTTATGAGACTTTTCGACCCTCATGCAGCATTAAACGTTTCGACAAGAGAGGATTTAGAATTTAGAAAAAATGTAATGCCATTAGGAGTTACTAAATTAAGCGCCGAAGTAACAACAGACGTAGGGGGACATACTTTAGGAGAAGGTGGAACAAACCAATTTGAAAATAATACAGATGCCAGCTTAGAAGAAGTAGGAAAAATGTTAAATTCAATCGGATATCAATATGTATTTAAAGATTGGGAGAGATTTTAGATGTATTTAATCAGCAACAGAAATCTATGCTCCAAAGAAAAATACATAAAAACTATAGTCGAAGCTGCTAAAAATAATGTAGAGTACTTGATTTTAAGAGAAAAAGATTTAAAATATAGTGAATTGGAAAAACTATATAATGAGATAGTTTCAGAATTAAAAGAAAATAAAGCAGATATAAATATAATTGTAAATAGCTCGATTGAATTATATGAAAATTATCCTGTTTATGGAGTACACCTTCCATATAATTTATTTAAAGATTTGATAAGTAGGGGTTATAAGTTCGATAAAAATAAAAAAATAGGACTATCTCTACACAGTACACATGAGGTTATTGAGTTAAATAAAATTATAGAAAGTAAAAAAATAGATATAGATTATATAACTCTTTCACATATATTTGAGACAAAATGCAAAGAAGGGCTAACACCTAAGGGAGTAGATCTTTTAAAAAATGCTAAAGATTTGACTAAAATAAAGATTGTTGCGTTAGGCGGAATTTTGTCTCAAAATATAAAACAAATTACAGATTACTGTGATGATTATGCAGTTATGAGTACTTTGTTTAAAAGCGATAATATTAAAAATACTATAGAAGATTACAATAAAAATTGGAGATAATATTAATTTAAAACCCAAAGAGAAAAACAAATTCTTTGGGTTTTATTTTTTGCATAATTCAAAAACCTAAAATGTAGCAATATAGAAGATGATGTAGTGCAATGATATAATTATAATAGTAATAAAATAAACTATAGATAATCGGTATAAGGATGTATTTTAAAATTCTAAAATATTGTATAGGGTCTTTAAAAATTAATTTACAGTTTTTTAAGGGGGGATTTTATGTTTACTAAATACAAAGGAGAGATTGGACTAGGTTTGACTGCTTTTATCTGGGGAAGTGGATTTATAGGGGTTTCAATTTCTTTAAGCGGTGGACTTACACCACTTCAGATATTGACAATAAGATTTTTTATAGGAGCAGTTTTACTTGGAATTATATTTTTTAAAGAAATTAAGAATAATATAACTAAAGAAGCTGTAAAAGCAGGTAGTTTAATTGGTGTATTTTTATTTATTGCGTTTGCATTTCAAACGATTGGAATGTCTTATACAACAGCATCAAAAAACGCCTTTTTAACAGCTATAAACGTAGTAATAGTACCGTTTATCGGTTTTATATTATACAAAAGACCACTAGACAAATACGGAATAATAAGCAGTATAATAGCGATTTTGGGAATAGGAATACTATCTTTAGAAGCCGACTTTAGCATCAATTTTGGAGATTTTTTGACAATGATATGTGCATTTGGATTTGCATTTCACATATTTTTCACAGGCGAATTTGTTAAAAAAAACAACGCAATAGTTCTGACTGTTGTTCAATTTAGCGTTGCAACTATTTTATCACTAATAGTACAGATATTGTTTAATGAAATAAAAATACAAGCGCAGATATCATCTATAATAGGTGTACTTTATTTAGGCATATTTTCTACGACAATTGCATTTTTACTTCAGACTATTTGCCAAAGAGATGTAAGCCAGACAAAGTCAGCTATAATTTTATCACTAGAATCAGTATTTGGAACTATATTATCAGTTATAATTTTACACGAAGTTCTAACTTTAAAAATGATAGTTGGATGTTTGATAATATTTTGTGCAATTATA
>CALEBD010000205.1 GCA_937944945.1 uncultured Clostridium sp.
ACTATCATACTAAGATATTATTATTGTTATTATTAACTTTTGTTATTGGAACCATATTAAAATCCTATATAAACTACTTACCACTTTTGTAGCTGTTAAATATCTTCTTTAGGTTATCAAAATTAGAATCAAATAGTTTCTTTTTAAAAGAATTTAAACTTTCCTTCCCACTAGGATCTAGTAGATTATTATTTCTAAGATAGGTTCTAAATTCATTCATATGCGATTTAATTTCTGAATCTTTAAGTAGATAGGATTTTATTCTGTTGTGCGTTTTAGGATATAATTTTTCAATTCTCTCAGGAGTTTCAAATTTATTCCTATCAAATATAGGTTTGACTACTTCACCCTAATAATCAAATACTCCAGCCTGTCTATCCATTTTGTGACCTAACTCGTGATTAACTAATCCAGTTCTAGGTTTACCACTTCTGACATGTTCTGAATTCAGGAAAATATAGTCTGGTATCGCAGGATTGAAAGAACCAAAAGTTTCTGAATCCATTGGCTTCATGCCAATGTCAGTTAAGTCGGCACTGTTCTGTGCTCTTCTTTTTAGTTCTTCGGTATATGCTCTTTTATAATTTGTACCATATTTTCTATCAAAATTCACTACCCTACGGAAAGCATCTTCATTCTCAATCCAGTTATCGTACTCTGCATCTCTGTCTTTTATGGCTGCTTCATAGAACTTAATTCTATTATTTTTGTATGATTCTGCTTTATTTATTTGATCTTGAACCATAGCATCTAACAACTTGCTCTGGTTTTCCCTACTAGGTTGTGATGTCTTCGGAGTAACACCTTTATACTTCTTTCTAAACTGCTTAACAGTCATCGGCATGAAAGGAATCATTGATGCAGCAGCTAAACCTAAACCTGTCCAATCCTTATCCATAGCAGCATTGTACATATCCTTTGCAGCAATAGCATCACCTACAGGAGTTAAATTAGCTGCATCTTCCAAATCAAATACAGGTTTAAGTCCTTGTTGCAATGGTCTACCGTCTGGAGTTCTACCTAACTTAGTATTAATAGCTTTAGCGAATTCATCATCTGGATCACCTATTTCACCACCATTAGCCATATAGTATATAGGATCCTAAGATAGATTATAAGCAAATGTATTAGTAAGTTCTGATATGTCTGCATCTTCTAATGACTACCATTGTTCGGGTATCTTAGCTCCTTTACTACGCATATTACTTATATCCTCAGGAGTAAGTTGTCTATTAGGATCTATATAGTAATTACCCTAATCATCTTTCAGATTTGAATTATTACCTCTAAAGTCCCAAGTCTATGCATGTTTCTCATTAGCCTAATTGACATAATCTTCATATGAACTATCAGGACTACTAATGCGTACATTAGGAGTAGCATTAAGTATAGCTGGAGTATTGTCTCCTACCATATGACCAACACCTTCATGCCAAGTATTAGTAGGTCTTAGTGAAGTATAACTGTGAGCCTTTGGATTAGCAAAACCTTTAGTACCTTTTTCCTTAAGTATATTAAGTTGTTGATTAATCTGAGCATCTGTAGGATTATAACCCTATCCTATCATATTGTCTCTCATAGCTTCAGTAGGAGTTTTCCATGTAGCTTTGTTTACATTAGATAATACACTACTTAGTTTATCTCCTCCTATCTAATCTGAATATTTTGGATTCTTAGCTCTCTCAGTATACCAATAGTTTGCAAAGTCTTTTTGATATTCATTCTGATTCTAGAACATCTTATTGTAATCAGGCCTTCCATCTACTAAAGACTCTTGCATTATATCTCTTCTGGTCTTACGTTGAAATTCATCTACTTCTCCACCATATTCGTATGAATTTCTAAGCCTACGCCATTCACCTACTTTCTTTCTTGCAGACTCAGATAACTAGTTGTAATATTTTTCTTCATCAAAAGGTACTTTTAAATCAGCATAAGCTTTTTTCATACCTTCTTTTCTTTTTTGGAAAACTTCGTTGTCACCATCTATTAAAGCAATGTTTTTATTACCTTTTTTGAGTAATTCTTTGGTGG
>CALEBD010000206.1 GCA_937944945.1 uncultured Clostridium sp.
TTACAAAAGTAGCAACTATTGCGGCATCAATTTTATTACCATATAAAAGTAATAGATAAATTAATCTTAATAACTTATAACTTAATTTTATATTTATTCTCATAAAAGATTTTTCTTCATACTTTTCCAGTATTGTCAACATTGATACCAAATTCTTTTGGAAATCTCTGTCATATAAAAATTGCTTTCCTGTAGTAAAGTATGTTACTGATTTTACAAGGGTAGGAAGAGCAGGGTGGTCATCAAATGAAACCCTTTCTTCTTCCTTAATCATTATATTAAAACTTAGGTATTGTACAGCCGCCATTACTCCTGAAACTTTAATGTTTCTTTCTCTTTTAGCTGTGGCAGACAGACTTGGTACAATACCTGTTAAATATTCATTTAATTCTACTATAGGTAAATCTCTTATTTCCTCTCTAGTGTTTGTGTCAGCTATAGTATCTAATTTATAAATATCTTCTATTTCATCTATTAGCTTCAATAAACACTTTTGATAGGCATCACTTTTGTTCCTAGCTAATAAGTTTGTATTTGAATTATTTTTGTTATCTTCTGTTGTATTGTTAGAAAATGAGGTATCACGTCTATTTCTAGTTTCAGCACTAGAACGCTGATAACCTGCTTGTTCCTTTCTTACCACGACTCTCAATCTCCTTTACCTTCTCCTCGATATCAAGACCAGTAGAGTTTACTATGATGAATATATCATTCGCAGTAACGTATTCTTCTAAAGCATCGAAGTCTTGTACATATGCACCTGCAACTTCATAGAATAATTCTTCCAATTCAGGATACTCTTCAAATATAGGTAATGTAGGTCTATGTTCTAACCAACATTCTTTAATTTGTAATGCTAAAGAATTTACATCAACTCCATTAGCTTGTGTATATTTATAAACATTTACATCAACTTCTAATTCAGATAAGTTTGCAACTGAAGAAACAGTATCATCTAATGAAAACTGATAATATAAACAAATACTTAAGTTACCTATTGCTTCACTAACAAAATGCTTTATCTTATTTACTTCATCTAATGTAAGTGGAATATAATTATATAAAGCATCATCTATTAATTCATTTGCAACATCAAAGTTACTAAAGAAATCTCTTAGTCTTCTATTTAAAACTATATCTTTACAAGATAATGATTTTGCAAATAATCTAAGTGAAGGTAATGTTGTTAGGTCTGTGATAGCTTCCATACCATCTAATTGTAAGAAAGCATAATCTTGGTCTAACTCTCCATATTTCTTAACATATACCATCTCAGGTACACAATATTTATTAACCTCTATTAAAGTATTTAAAGCAACTACAGCTTCTGAGAATACTTCCTCTAATTTATCTGACATATCTTCAAAATTCTTTCTAATTTCTGTTTTTAATAATTTCATTATTATCCCTCCTACTATTATCATGTTTATATATGTAGGAGTAAACCAATAATACTGTTTACTCCTATTCACCTAAGATTTAAATTTCAACTTCGTCTAAATTTATATCTAGCCCTGCAAATTCTTCAGGTATACGTAAGTCTACCATTTCCTCTATAGAAATCTCAGTATTCTCACTAGACTTGATAGCTTCTTCCAATTTACTTGCATTAAACTTGTCACAAGCTATTGCAGATTCTACATCTTTATCTAATTCTATGTCCTCTAATGAATTTTCCATTAAACTTATTATTTCATCTAAACTTTGTTGAGAAGCTATATTGATATCGTTACTGTTTGCCAGTGCTTCATCAATCTCTTTTAACTCTTCATCTAATTTTAAATCACCTGTTGTAATGTTACCTTGTCTTAGATTTTCACCTATATCACTAATGTCTATAACCTCTAATGTATCATCACCTATTATATTCTCTTCCTTGTCATAATCTAAACTCTGTCTTATCTTAATACTATCTTTATTCATATTAACTGTAGGTTGTGGTTTCACAGATTCACCAAATGCTCTTCTAGCTTTATCTGTAAGTTTTTCTTCACTTGTCGCTTTTCTAAAAGAAGGCTGAGAGAGTGATTGAACTTTTAGATAAAATAAAACTAAAAAGGCACAACTACAGATATAAGCTATTAAAGGTATCGTACCTGCAAAAGGATTAAAAACTTTGTCTTTTATGCAAGAGATAACTTTTATAGCTAATAGAACAATATTTATTCCTATTGCCCAAACATTAAATTGTAGTAGTATTTCTTGTTGTAGATATGGTAATTTCCTAGTCAGTTCATTTGTAAATCTAAATGGTGCTAAGAATATGGAGGAGAAAATATATCTGATTAAATCAAAAGCATGGTCAAATTTAAATTCCTGTTCAGTATATTTCATTATAGTAACCACATAGCAATTAATAGGAATATTGTAGTTGCCATATAATCAACCTTTATTCCAGTATTGCTTTTACCTATTAAAAATACTACAGCAGAACTATAACAAAAATATGCAATCATTAGCGATTGTAAAATTAATTTTATTATTGCCATACTATAACAACCTCCTAAGCATTATTCTTCAGTAGAAGATGTTGTGTCATAAAAATCACGTAATTCTGCTTCTTTCATTTCGTCTATTCTTCCAAATAGATTAGTGCTATAATACATTACAAACTTTCTACCACTTGTTAGAGAATCACTTGATATTGTATAAATTACATACCTATCAGTTGTTTCTAATATTCTAACTGTAGAAGGATTTTGTTTAAACTTTAGATAAGTTGTTAAAGCTCTATCTATATTCTTTACTGTTATTTCTTCATAAATCTCAGGTGTAACTATGTCTTCTAACTTGTCCATTTGCTCTTGATATAACGTAGTAAAACTTTCAAAGTTATACATTAGCATGACAGCTTCTTCTGCAGTTCTCATTCCATCTATTTTATGGAAGTGGTTAAACACAGCAAAACAACTAATTGGTATAGTAACAACTAGAAGTGCTGATATTATAATAGATTTGATGTTTTTAATCATAAAACCACCTACTCAAATAATTTACCTGTATTATCATATAGGTCGATAAAATCTTTTGACCTGCTTGAAGGTTGTTTTATCACTCTATATCTAACAGATTTAAAACTTGTTTGTACAGTATAAATACCACTGATGTTACCCTTTATTTGTTGACCTAAAGGAGACTTTTCTCCTATGATACCACCTAGGATATCTTCTACAGAGTCCATCATAAATAATCCTCTATACTCTTCAGACCCATCATCCTTTAAAGTATAAAGTTCTATAAGACTACCCACATCTATGATATCACCGATAGATTCACTACAAACTTCTGAGTTTTGTAGTATATCCTCTATCTCTCTAATTTTTGTACGGTGCCTTGCAAAAGCATCTTTTGCCGCATCTAACTCAGAGTTTTCTGAGAAGTCACCATATCCTTGAGCAATCTCAATTCTTTCTACTGCTTCTGCTAAATCTGCCTTGTGTTCTGCAAGTTTAATTTCATATCTACGCTTTTGTATAGCTGTTATCTTATTAGCCATTTTTAATCCTCCTTATTTCCTGATTTTTCTTTTACTCTTCTACTTGAGAGATTCCAGTATTGAACTATTACTGGGAATTTAAGGTCATTATCGTGACCGTTATAATCCCTTATAGCTAAGAAGTGCTTATCATAATCCCTTCTAGCTAATTGTTTTAAATCAAATCTAGATATAACAAAAGTTGATAAACCTTTTCTAGACCTTCTGTCTATGATTTCTAAAATGGTGCTATAACTATCATATCTATATTCTGTCTTTGTAACAGTTATAAAACAAACATCAGCCATTATATAATCATCATAACTGATTTTATTATAAAGCTTATAATCTGGCTTATCACCAGCTAATACTAATAGACGTTTTAATTCTATAGTATCTAATAACCAGTTTACAGTATATCCATGTTCTAATGCTTGTTGCATACAACTATAAGCCCACAGCATCTTAGACATTCTTGGAGGTGCTATTATAATACCTGATTTGTTAGGGATTCTTCCATCAGAAAATATATCATGGATTTTAGATAGTTGTTGTATGTATCTTTGAAATGTTAAATCCCCTATAATATCTTGATTATCTTTTCGTAATCTTTCAGCATTCCAAGTCTTGCCTATATAAAAGTCTGGAATACTCAATTCCTTAGCACTTTGTATAAACTCCTCTGAGGGTTTTACCTCTAGTAAAACATTTGCTGACGCCTTATATTGCTTACCACATTCTGGACACGGTACATCAACATATCTTTCATCAAAATTACCCCCACATGTAAAACAAAAACTCTCCATCGTTATTACCTCCTACTAATTGATTCTGTTTATCATTTTAGATATCATTTCTACATCTAATCTTTTTGTATTTCTTATTGCATCTCTTTCTAGTCTTGTAAGTAATGTACCTAATGTAACTACTCTAGCGATATCAGTTTCACTATCACACTTATTAGGTATACACACATAGTTTCTTATTTGTGGTACAACATAACCTTGCTTTCTTAGTTCTCTTTTTAAACATCTAATGTGTTCTACATTCTGAAAGTAAGGGTTATAAAATCTAGTCATATAACTCCCACTAAAACCAAACCATATTTTATCATTTATAGAACCTTTAATTTTTGTTCTATACCTTTTAGCTTCTATGCAATATATACCAAACTCAGTTATTAGAATCATATCTATCTGTGTTTTCTTATTTAAAGCAAAAGACCAAATAGATTTATTCTGAATAATATTTATTTTTCCAGGCAATCTTGCATATAAAGCCCTTACTATGAAATCTTCGAAATCTTCACCTATTTTATAATAATTCATATGATTCAAATTATCACAACTTTCTTGCATAAGTTAAGTTAAGATTAAATATAATCTTAAGTAAATACCTAGGACTTAACTAGTCCTAGGTACTTTATAAAATTACATTTAACTTTGTAGCACAGCCATATGCTTTTTTATTTTAGTTGCCCAACCTTGATTAGGGCAATATTTATTTTGAATAGTTTCTATGCTAGAGTATCCGTAGTTTATATAATATTTTACTATATAATCTCCGAAACTCCATAAACAATCTGCAAAGCTATCAAAAGCCATCCATCCTCCACCAACTGCTTTACGACCGTGGAGATTATAACTGTTAGATAAGTAAACACCTCTACCACTTTCTTCCCATGTAACAGCCGCAATAAAATACGGGTCTATGTTATAAGTTTTAGCTACTTCTAAAATAGTTCCACCTAAACCTTCTACAGGATAACCTGCAAAATGATTATTTATTTTATCTATAATAGTTTGGTCATCATCATTGTTTCCAATTGATAATCTAAAACGACCACTATAACTTGTTGATGTTTGACTACTAGCCGCTGAAGCTAATCTACTAGCTTGAGCTTTTCTTTCTTCTTCTAATCTCTTAGCTTCTTCCTCTTTTCTTCTTTGCTCCTCCTGCTTTTGAATAGTTATATCTCTATCCATTACAGTTTGTACTGCAAAAATATCTGTACTCGCAAACTCTAAATTCCCATCTTCCTCAATACCATTATTGACGTAAGTAGTTTCTCGTGTCATAGATTCTGTTTCCATACTCACAAGTTTAATACTTACGTCTTGTTCACTCCTAGCTTCTGTAGTTACTACTATGCCTACATATCCTATTGATAAAATAGACACATATAGTAAACTACTAGCGAGGATATTTTTCTGCCATAGATATCGTTGCTTCAACAGTCACCACAAGAATGGCAATAACAAAGAATGATATAGGTATTGGTTTACCTATAGTATCGAATGGTAAGATAACTGGATTTTGAGTAAGCTTTTCTATATGCCATATCTGAAGTAAAGCTAAGACACAACCAATTGCTAATGATGCATAAAAGATTGTAAACATAACAACACTCCTTCTCTTTTTCATCTTTCTTTCGTACGCTAATTTTCTTTCATTCTTGTTCATAACTTTAAAATCCTCCTACTAATACATTTCCACTTTTTATTAACTCATACTAATATTTATATGTTTTTAAAAAACTGATAACTTAATTAACTCTGTACTAACTAACATATTTCCTTTAGAATCTAATTCAACAGTAAAATCATCTATTTCTTTTGGTCTGTTGAATATATCTAAAATAGATTGTCCACAACAAGCTACTCTCGCACCTGTTTTAGGAAATCCTTTAATACTTGTTAATTCGTCCATTGTCTTTGGTCTAACTTGAAGTAAGATATCTAATTCTATATCCCTAAATATCTTATAAGGTTCGACTTGTTTTTTGAATGCCATATGTCCTCTTAGCTTTCTTAAAAGCATTTCTTCTATTTCCATAATTTCATCTCCCTTTTGTATCTTCAAGTTAATATAAAGTAGAAAAAGTTTAAAGGTCTGTTAGAATATTTCGTGAAAACTAGCAATAGTTACTCAACATAACGATAGGCATATGTTGGTCTTGAATATCTTGAAACTTTTACCTTATCACCAGTATTAGGTGAATGTAGGATTGTAATATCTCCACCGTTGTCCTTTAGGAAGAATCCTGTATGACTGATACTTCCATTAAATATTATATCTCCTGGTTGTGCTTCGGAAATTGGTATTCTTTCAAAACCACTATAACCTATTTGTGAATAAGTGGTTCTAGGTATCTTAATTCCTAGTGATGTATTTAATACATAACGTGTATAACCTGAACAATCAAATCCACCACCACCATTTCCATAAGTCCAATCAGAACCTTGTGGTGGAGTAGTACCTCCCCAAACATACCAAGAACCTATCCATTTCTTAGCTTCATTTAAAACATCAAGCCTTTCATTACTTAAAGTTGAAGTATCAATTCCATAATCAAGTAACCATGCGGCTTGTTCTAATTTTTCATCTCTTATCATTTTCTTAAGTGCTATTTCATCTTGTTCTTTTACAGTAGCAACAGCACTTATATCTTCCGAGAAAAATTCATCTGCTTTTTCTACAGCTAATGAAGTATTTACTTCTGAAGTTTTCCCTGTACTTGATATAACAACTATCTCATTCTTTTCTTCTTGTACCACACCACCTAAACTGGTGATATCGAAAAAGTATTCTTCTGACTCTACACCACTATCATCTGTTTCAGAAGGTGGTGTTGCGGCTTGTGTTAACACATTACCTAATGATAATACTGTAACCAAACAAATTATCATTGAAACACGCTTCTTACTCATATTCCCCTCCATCTCATTTTATAAGATGGGTAGAATTAACTACCCATCAATACCCTTTAATCGTCTAAACATTCCTCCACTTGTGATTGACCTAGAACCTAATGTTACCCTACCTCTAGGTGGTGAACTACCGTTAAGAAACGTTTGAGGTGAGTGTATGTAATACACTTTACCCTCGTTCGCATCATATCTCAAAAAAATAACAACGTGTCCTGAGTGAGGAAGCCAAATATCACCTGGCTTCGCTTCTTCTACTGAAATAGTTTCCATTATTGTACTATCCATTTGCTCCCAAGTATTATTACCTATTTGCACATTTAATGCTTGATTATATGCTTCATGTGTAAATGCAGAGCAGTCCAAATAATAAGGAAGATTACTATTACTTGGTTCCATAACATAATCATCTGTTATATTATAAGTTCCGTCTGCATTTTTAGTTGGTAATTTCCAAGGTCTAACTAATTGATAATAACAACCACGTAAGGCGAAAGCTTCATTTAGAACAGCTATCCTTTTAGAGCTTAAACCTGAAATATCTATACCTGCTTCATCAGCCCAATCAGTATCTCCTGCAGGTGCCCATTCTCCATCACCTAAGTTTGCATCACCTGAAGAACTGGCTAAAGATTCAGCTACTTTTAAAGCGGCTTCATCGAATCTTTTTAAGTCCATGCTATTGTATATTGATTGACCTGAAGAAATATAACTGTTAGGTGCTGTAGCATACCCTGCATTCATAATTCTCTTTAATTGGTCCATACCATCAGTGGCTTTGAATACATTTGCTTGGTCACCACTATAACCTAATTGTTGTATACCACCAGTTGTATAAATATCATTTGCGTGGAAAAAGTATCCATAGTCCATTATACTATTATATAATGAATCATATACTCTGAATGAAGAAACTTGTACATTATAATTAGCACCTTCACCTTCTCCAGACGCTGTAGCTACGGTTCTACCATCCCAGTAAGGTGTAGTAGCTACACCACCACCTTTGATACCGAAATAGTTATTACTATTAGGAGGAGTTGCTGAACCCCAACCAGTTTCGATACCGGATTGCATTATACCAGTAGATACAAGTATTTTATATTTTAGATTCATAGATATTAACATAGGTAAAGCTTTTTGAATATGTTCTGCCGCATTGTTAGGCATAGATGTATCACCTTTAATCCAGTCTAATCCGAAGTTACCAAATATTTCATTTAGAATTGCGATAACTTCATCTGATGTTACATCATATGTTCCATCGGCACTTGCTTGCTTTCTCTTAGATTTAGATTTTACTTCTGTGATATCATACACAGGAGTTTCTAGATTCTCTTGTACATTCTCTATTGGACTAGTTTGTTGTTTTAGATAATGCATGTAAATCTCATCATCCATAAAGAAAAGTAGAGCACATATTAGAATAAAAACTGCTATACCTACTATTAATATTATTTTTAATCTAAACTTTTTACGTCTAGATAACTTCTTTTTTGAAGTGAAAAGCCTTTTAAACAAAGTCTTCTTTTCTCTCCGTTGTTGTCTTTAATTTTGTTTTAAACTTAGCAGGCAGTTCCAATCTAAATATGGTCTTATCATAAGTGGTTTCATCTACTCTGAATTTGATGGCGAATGAATTACCAAAATCAAGTTTTTGTTTTTTACTACGTTCTTCTTCTGTAAGGTTTTTATCTGCGTTAGGATTTATACTATAAAGATACTCCCTCATATCTTCGCAGTCAAAATTATCACATAACGAATTTATATCATCACCCTTTATCTTACCTATTAGGTATAAAGTTATATTACTTCTAATAGGAGCAAAAGCTTCGTTATCAAATGTAGAAATTGCGTTTAGTAATAAGAATATTGCTAGGTTATTACTACGTCCCCCAGTTACCATAGCTGAAATGAATTTTACTATTTGATGCATATCACCACAACGCTGTAACTCCTCATAGTAAGCTACTGTGTGTAAAGATTTTTTCTTTCTTATATTATGCTTTTTAACGTCTAAATATTGTATCATGAAAACCCTTACTGTATCTACAATATTTGTTTGACTATCACTATTCTTACCCATTGAGTAGATTACTAATTCTGAATCTAACACCTGACCCAATGTTATTTCGTTCTTTAATATACAATTTGATGAAGCGTCATCTATAAACATTGAACATCTTTGTATAATTAATCTACAAAGTGCCGCTTTCTTAGCATCGTAATTCATGGCATCTTCCTTATTACTTACTGCATGCTTACCAAACTCTCTTACTTCATCTATTACCATCTTATAAGTAAGACTGCTTGTTAAGTGATAAGTTTTAGGTTGATGTTCGTTAAACCCTTTCTCTGTCAACTTGCTAAATACTTTAGATACTGCATCTCTTAGTATAGCTTCAACGTCCATAGGATGACCTTCATCTGGTTGGATATCTACCATAGTTGAAAGTAATTGTACTGTACCTACTTTAGCCATATCTAGATAATCTACTAAATCTTCATAAGAAGTAGTTGGTGTAACTATGTCATCTAATCGCATTAGATTTACAAAATTACCAGATTTACTACTCATGTCTATTTCAATACATTTAATTCCGAATGCTTTTAAAGCTATCCATTCTCCACCCTTGATATCTATTACAGAACAATGAATACCATCAGCTATAAACTGTAAAGCTAAAAAGAAAGCTAAAAATGTCTTACCTCCACCAGACTCTGACATTATCATTCCTACTTTTGCACCACCTGAATTAAAGTAGTTTATGATTAAAGGTAAACCTGATAACTTATTGATACCATGAAGTATACCATAACCACCTACTAAACCCGGTGACATAAAAGATGAATTTAATGCTAAGTTCTCTGACGAAAATAACATTGACGGAAATTTGTTTTTTGTTTTATAAGTTGATGTTAAACTAAAGTTGTCTAAGAATTGAGAAGTTTTAGCTTCGATTATCTCATAAATTACCCCACCCTTATCACAAATAACTCCTACTTCTTCTAACACTAAGTTTACATCAACATCATCTGGAATTAATAATTCAACAAAATAAAAAGAATCAAAAAACATTAATTCTCTATTTTGTAAAGATTCAGTTACATATTTGTATGACCTAAAATTTTCTCTTTCTTTCTTATAATCTGATTCTCTTACAATAAATTTCCTACCATTTGGTCCTCTATATTGTTTACCAGTTACTTTCTCTGAACCAGTCATACTTTCAAATTCTTCTTGATACTTATAAAAGCGTTCTTCTGCTTTAGCGTATCTTCTAAGATAAACTAAATCTTTTATATTTATATTCTTGGGGTCAGAGTCTATATGAATAAATACTTTAACCCCAGGAAATTTTCTTACTAATTCACTTCTTATAATCCTTGCCATTGGATTTCCCACATCCAATGTTGGGAATTTTTTAATGACTATTATTTTTCTAGTATAACGTCTAGTTAATACACTATTATATTTAGTCACTAATGCATCAGCCGCTATTTCACCTTTCTTTAATCTAGCACCTCTAGTTAGGAAGTTCATGAAATAGTAACCATACATTCTCAATTTACCCATATAACTATTCCTCCTCTAACGAAGTGTCTATATTACTAAGAACAGTTTTTATAACAGACTGTGCCATTAATAATTGAGTTGCTGTAGTACCACCAATATGCTCTAATTTTTCTTTATCTAAATGCCAATTTAATAAACTATCTGGATTGTCATTTACAATTGTAAGATTATAATCTAATCCTAAAGGTTTAATCTCATCTTTTGAATGACAAATATCTAAATATAAATCAGCACCTGATAGAACTCTATCATTATGACCTTTACAATCAAAAACAAGTAAGATATCTGCACCTATTTTATTATTTAGTAAAATATCTAACACCTTACTATAGTCACCAAACTTAACTATAAAATCATTAACTTCAACTTCAGCAGTTGTAAAGTTATTTCTTATAAGTTTCATATAATTTGGTTGTAAAGCTATTTCTATAGAGTCTTTAGAATCATAAAGTTTTAATACTTTACACCTCAAACCTTTTTGAATTCTAATTGCATTATATAAAGTAGTGATTAAATAATCGAAATCATTCAGTTTAGTGTATTGTTTAAAATAAATAATCAAAGGTCGATTCCTATAATTTATTAATGAAATCTTCTTATAAATATCTTCTGTTAAGATTACTTCATATTGTTTTATATTTAAATCTCTTTGATATTCTGCAGACATTACCCTAAACATTTCTTTATATAAAGCATCTGCTTGTTCTTCATTTGTTGTAATTTCCCTTTCTTGTGTTATACACTTTTCATCCAATGTTTTTATTAAATCGTCTTTATACTCAAGTATACTTAATAATGATACTAGAGTTTCATAAGTTGATTTAACTATACCATCGAATAATCCTTGTTTTAATAAATCTTCTTTTAGACTTAAACAATGATTCTCTAGTGGTAAATAATCTAATGTATATTTTTCCAATAAAGCATCATCATTTAATATTACAGCTAAAAGTTTTTCATAAGTTAATTGCTCTATTGACATTTTAAAACATTTAGCTACTGTTCTCATTAATGTCAATAAAACATCATCTGTTCCTATATAGATGTAATCTAGTTTAAAAACTTCTTTATACAATCTTAAGTTTGAAATAGAATTATCTTGTAATAGATACTTCTCCAATAATATTACTGTATTATAATTTCTAACTAAATCATCTGTTAAGTTTTCAAGAGAAGGAATAATTTTTATATCGTGTCTTACTAATTCTGAAACACTAGTCATGACATCATGCTGACTATTTTCATCTAATATTAAAATAGCATGTAAATCAGTTTCTTGACTATACATTATTCCACCTCCACAAATTCATAGAACATTTCTGTATCTACATCATAACTATCTATTATATATTCGTCATGACATATGATATTTCCAGGAACTCTTTCAACAACTTCACCAAAGGATAACCAGTCACTTTCATAACGTACCCTAGCTTGATTGTTTACCCAAAGTTCTACAGTATAACGTTCACTTAACTCTTTAATTAAATCAATACTCTTATCTAATTTATCCTTTACACTCTCTGACACACATAGAATTCTTATCAATCTATGTCTTAGAATTCTACTAACTTCTCTTACTAACTTCATAGGAACTTCTATGATAATATAGTCTGCATGACACTTAGAACTGTGTTGTATAAGATACCTAAGAGCATCTACTTTTGCACCATCACTTAAGTCATGCATTGAAAATGCTAGTAATTTATTTGTATCAAATGGTAAACTTTCTTTTAATAATAAATCCCTTGTACTAAAGGTTTTGAATTTTAAATTAACTTCATCACCAAATACTTTTAGGTACGAAATAAAGTCATTGTCGTAACCCATACTGATTGCTAATGATTTTTTATTAGCTTTCATAACTGATAAAGCTAATCCGTTTAAATAGGTGGTAGTCCCATTAGCAGGATTACCTGTTAATAGAACTATGTTTCTTTCACCTAAATTTTGCTTAAACTTAAATTCACCTAAATAAGGGTTTTTATATTTTTGAGTTATATTAATCTCATTAGAATCAAGTGTTTGTATAACTGTGTTTGTACTATTTTCAGTTATTGTTTCCTTTAACTCATCATATTCTTGTACGTTCTTATAATTAAAAGGTTCTAAGGTAATCTTCTTATTGTCAGAATCATAAATGTTCTGTACTTTAGAACCTCTTTGTTTTATATAGACCTTCTCTCTAGCTTCTGTATTTAATACAGCATCAGTTCTTCCTAATAAAACATTGTACGTGTCACTAAATGAGATTTTGAAATCACTTATTGGAATGGTACATTTTTGTTTAGGGAACCTACTCATAGTTGCTCTAATATAATCTGGATAACTTCTTGTTTTTACACTACTTTCTACATAAAATATAATTTCTTCAAATTTAAATAATTGACCATAATTTTCTAATAATTCTCCAATTGTATTTAAATCTCTAGTGAAATTTTCTGTTTCTGCAGTACATACATAAAGAAGTCTATCTGCTACTAAAAGTCTATTATATAAACTGGAACGAACACTATATAAGTCTTGGTAACGTTCTATAAGGTCTATTCCAGGTTTGCTTGATAAATATTGAGATAGTCCATTAGAACTACTAGAAACTAATACAACCTTCATTCCTAAATCCCCCTTTATAATTTTATAAGTCTTTTATTGTTGGATTATTAAATACCTCGTCTAAATGCTTCTTATACCTTATATAAGTCCCATCTGTTAATTCTACTTCTACTACATTAACTAATTTTCTATAATTACTTAATACGTCTTTCGTAGGTGTTGTTGCTCTTATAGTGCTTAAGTCAACTACTTCTACACCAAAATATTCTCTACACAATTCTATATACTGTTCAAAAGATAAAAAATCATAACCTCTGTAAACAGTAGCTGTTTTATCTAAAACGGTTTTTATCTCTTGAACAGCCAAACCTAATTGATATTTTTGATAAGCGTTTCTTGCTTTTATTATAATATAAGTACAATCAACTAAACTTATCTTACTTGATAAATCAAACATATAACTTGACATTTCTCTTATGTGAGACCTAAAAATCTCATTCTCTATTCTATTTATCTTGTTAATATAAGTTTGGTATTCAATTGATTCAGAGAAATTTTCTTCTTTTATAAATTGTTTAAAACTAAGTTTATATCTACCTAATATGTTAGCTATATCCTGCATAACATATTGTGTGTTGTATCTCTTAATCTTGTCGCTAGAACCATGTCTTAGTTTTATACAAACAGCAAAACTACCATCAACGTATTTATAGAAAGGTACTGATACAGTTGATAGATTTAATTTACCTTCATTACCTGTAAGAAGTTCAAAGAATTTACCTAAATTAGCATTATCCTCATTTTCAAATTCTATAAGCTTATCTTCTTCTTTGAAAATAAAGAACCTAAATACATAAACTCCTATAGTACCTACTACAGAAAATACTATTAAGAAAGACCAAAATGAACTAATTCCAAATGTGCTAGATAATACAGAATTGATAAAGAAGAATGCAAATACACATCCAATAACCAAAAGAGTTAGGGCAGATTTTGTGCCCTGCTCTTTGGTTTCTTTAGACTTATCAACACCTGCATCATATACTTTTATAGGGTATATAACATTCCATCCACCTAGTGAATCCTCATATTCATACTTTGTTTTATTGCTACTATTATTAGTGCTCATGAATATACCTCCTCACTAATCTCTATAGTCAGAAAATGGGTCATTTGTATCTCTAGTCTTAGATATATGATATTCTCTAACACTTCTATGCTTTTCTTGGCTTTTCATAACTTTTTCGATTACAGCATCTTGTCCTGTATAAACATCATAAGCATTTAAATCTCTGTACTTAGCATAAGCATCACGAGCATAATCTCTTCCTGCTTGTCCTGTCTTATATGCACCAGTCATAGCATTATTAACATGAACCATAGCATTAGTTAAACCTGTTACATTTGCTATCCAAGGTGATATAGAAGCTAAACTAAATTTACCACCTAAATCAAGTGGATTCCTAAATACATTTAATAAATACTTAATCATCATATCTAGAACAGTAACATTAATTATCAACGGTAGTACTATACCGAATGTTGAATCTACTAATGTTGAAGCCAAGATTAGAGTGTAACAATGTGTTAAATAACCACAGAATATTAAAATAGTTCCTGTTAAATAACCTCGTATTACCTCTTTTCTACTACTCTCCGAAATGAATTTAAAGAGAAGTAAAAGACCTAAAGCAATGTAAAGTATAGGAATTACATATCTAGTTATATTTAATATAAGGTAAGATACTAATACACTTGCTGAAAATACAGTTCCCCATATTACACCAAATGTATCTGCCATATACGCAATAATATCTAAACTCTTATATCTGAATTGCTCTCTATCACTAATATAAGTTGCAGTTAATACATCGTTTAATTTAAACTCTTCTGCATTTACAAACATAGGATAAATTTGATTACCTTCTAAGAAAGATATATCTGAACCATAACTTCCTAATTGTCTTGATAAACTAACTGTGATATATAATGAAGTTATTTTTATAACATTTTCGTCAGACATATATTCAAATCTATCATAATTATTAATCAAGAACTGTTTAGTGTTTCTTGTTGTTTTCTCAATAACTTTTTGTAAATAAGCTTCGTCTGCTTTTCCATTTTGAACAATAGTCTTATACCATAAACTATTTCTTCCCATGTCATTAAGATTATTAAACAATGTAGATAACCCAAATGTGTCATTAAAATCTCCCATATAAGAAGTAGCCGCATCTTGTATTTCTAAACTATATTGTTCACCTATTAAGTCTGGTTCTTCAGGTTTTAAGAATGGTATAGATGTTATATAGTTTGTCATTACAAAACTATCTTTTTGTAGTCCACCATAGTTAATGAATTCTCTATTTGCAGGAAATACTACATTAAATGCATTTAGTTTATTAACTAAAGCATCAACTACTAAATGATATGGTGTGTAATAATCTATCATAGAACTAGCTGTTTTCTGTGCAGTTAAAGTATAATACTGACCTGCACCAACTGGCTTATATTCTCCTGTTATAGGATTATTTACAAATAAATTATCTAGAGAACATTTTAATACATTACCTTCTATATAAATTCCACTGTCATAATCTAATATTAAAGGTTCACCTTTTAACATCAGTTCCATTGAGATACCTGCTTCATCTGCAATATCCTGCAAATCATCACTTCCAAATTTATATAGATTAATTGTACTTGTGTTGGTTATTTGATTACCTTTAGAGTCTGTGTTTGCATTGTACGTAGAGTCATAATCTTCCATACGCATCATAAGTGTTAGGTAACCTAAATCATTTGCTTTATGAGCTGTTAATATATCGAGAGTACCGTTAAATATTGTTGGCAATGCTACTGGAACAACAGCAATAAATGACCAACATATTATTAATGTTAAACCTCCACTTATAACAGTTTGTAGTAAATCATAACTACCTCTCATAAATTTAAATAACAGACCAACTATAATGGCAAGCATTATGAAGAACATAAATGCTCTACCATAAGAAACAACTGTGCCTAGTATATCAGATTGATAAGCATTTTCAATACCTATTACTCCAGTTATGTCATACAAAGGTTTTACAAAATCTTGAAGTAAACCTGTCATCATAACTTTGAATCTTGATGAACTATCTGCAACTAATTGCTCATAATCAGTTTGTCTATAATTAACATAACCTTGTATATTTGTTAAACCATTTAATGATTCTACTATTACACCTTTAGCTATAACATCTTTGTTAAATCTTGTGCTAGGTGTTGTACCTATTTCACCTTCTTCATCAGCCATACACATAGTATAGAAGTTCTTAGCTATAGCCGCAAGTTGTACAGGTTCTAAGTCTGATGGGTCTTGTAAGAATAATGATATAACACCATTATCTCCAGCACCACTTACAACTTTTCTCATATATTTACGGTTTAAACCCCATGTATCTAAATTTGACATCCAATCTAAATTAAATAATTTATCAGATGAAAAATCATACTTAGCAAATACAAATAGTGAACTTGGTGCTTCATCTATATCATAGATATTACCATCTATAGATAGACTTACTAGATAGTCTTCTATTTTAGATATTGTCTTTTCTCCAGTTATAGAAAGAGCCCTTAGTTTCACTGGGTCTGTTGCAGTAAATTCTGAACCGTTAACATCTGTAGTATCATCATCTGGATGACCTAGTAAACTAACATCATCTTCCTCTGTCATTAATAAAATCTTACCTTCAGCCTTACCATCTGTTACCCTAAACGTTTTTGTGTTAGATAAGTTTGGATAATTTTGCATAAAAGATATAGAATAAGGATAGAATGCTTCGTTGTCTTTATAATAACTAGGGTTTGCACAACCCGGTAGAATTACAGTACCATCTTCCAACACTATATCCCCGAATACTGTCATATATAATAATGCTGTATTAGGTTTATATGTGTCTATATTAGAAACATTTTGTAATATATTATTCATTACTATTGTTCCCATATCCATAGTACTTTTATCATTCCTCTTTGCAACTCCCCATCTAAATACTGGGTCAGATAAAGCGGTCTTATCAGTTATTTCATCAGCCGCATTTCCATAATAATCAACTTCGTCTGTAGTATCAGTCTTACTGTCTTTAGAATCTTCAGTATCTGTATCACTATCAGTAGAAGTTGAATCATTCTTATTTACAGTAAATAAATTGTTGTGTTTATAATAGTAATAAGAATTATCATCTGCTCCTTTAGAAAATTTACCTATTGGTAAAACTAAAACTCCAGACTCTTTCTTCTTTTCTACACTATCTATAAACTCAGCCAATGTTACTGTTTTAGCTGAACCTGTAGGATTACCCTTTTTATCAGTTGACATGATATACAAAGGTTTCTTATACTTTATTGCTTGTTGATAAATAGAATAATACTTATTACTAGTATCATCTGTACTATTGCCTGTTAAAGTATTAAGAGTTTGTATAAACTCTTCACTACCTACCTTAGAAGTAAATGGTTGATATATAGAACCTATCGAATAATAAAGATACCAAAGGTCACTAACGTTCTCATAAGTTATACTTTCTCCCTGTGCCTTAACACCCGATAAAAATAACTCTACCAAATCTTTTGTTGTATCGGGGTCACCTGAAGTTATAGCTGATACATCTGATTCTTTTAATTCTTTACCTTTTTGTATTAATGCTTTATATTTATCATCCTTCACTAATACATATATTTTAGTATTCTCTATATACTCAAAAGCTAATTTACCACCTTGTACTCCATCTTCAGAAATTTCCTGTGGCATCATTGAATTGAACTTATTTGTAATTTCTGTTGTAGCTGTACAAACATAATACAAATATTTCACTTCTTTTTTATGCAACTTTACAAGTTCGTCTACATTAGAATTTTCTGTTAATAAACTATCCATATAAGTTGTTAGGTAGTTTTTAATATCTGTTATTAGATTATCGTAAACTACTGAACCATTCTCTAATGAACCACTTGATAAAGTTATAGCACCATGATTGTCTGTTGCATCTTTATAATATTCATTAAATTGTTTAACTAATGAATCTAATTTACTCACTTCATAATTTATGACTTCAGTTGGAAAGTTTATTACTGAAGTTCCACTCTTCTCTAATTTATTGAGTTGTTGTAAGGCATCAACCCAAGTAGCTAACTTAAGTATATTTCTTAAGTTATATAGTATAGAAGAGTTTGAGTCAATTTTCTTTATTTTTATATTATTATAATACTTCAAGTCATTATTAATTGCCTGTTGAATCTCTTGTGTAGATGTACCATTACCAAAATCATAAGGTGCACCCATAACTTTTATTGGTTCTATGATAATTCCAAATGTTATAGTAAGAGTCAAAAGGAGAACAATAAAAACTTGAAATTTACCCTTTACTCTATGCATTAGAACCTCCTAGATAGAAGGGTAGCTATAAAATCATAGCTACCCTTCATTTGTTATTGACCGAAATAATTTTCTCCACCACTACCTGCACTAAATGTTACATGAATATATTCTGTACCTTGATAGTTAGGTAAAATCTCTTGTAATGCTATTACTTGAGTTTGTGCTGTTCCTGTAGAACTCGCTGAAGTTTTTATACTAACTTTAACTCTATCCCAATCTGAATCAGAATTTAAAGCTACTCCTGTCTTTTCACCTACATTACCTGAAGTAACATAGCCTGTTGCTATACTTTCAGCACTAGCCGCTAATTGAGCTTTACTTTCTTTATCAGTAGCACCTGACGCAATTAGAGCTTCTTTGTAGATTGCTTTAGCTACAGTCTTTTGAAGCTTACCTAAATTTGTACCGTCTTCACCTAATACAAAGCTTGGGTTATCACCCATTTTGAATAATGCATCAACATACTTATCAAGATTTACAGAAACAACATTGTCTGCGGCTGTAGCCATAGCACTAACGATAGTTCCATAAGCTTGACTTAATGTTCCACTAAATCCTGTTGCAAGAAAGAACATTAATAGGATTGTTGATGGTGCAGTCTTAAGAATATAATTTAACGCATTATCATCTTCCGATAAATTACTAAAACCTGCATTCTGACCATAGTCTGAATATTTCTTTACATTAGGTAATAATCCATAGAAGAATGATACAAACGCATCCAAACCACTTCCATGATTTGAATTATAAACATTTTGAAATAATGATGGATAACCAAACATTGCTCCATTCATTGAACCTTTAACTTCATCAACATTATTCCAAATATTTTTAGAAGAAAGGTATAATAGAGTGATTACTCTTGAAAAGAATACCAATGAAATACCTAGTAAACAGAAGAAACTAATTATATAGTTCATTATTTGTCCAAGCCAGTTAAATTGGTATATAACTTCCCAAGAACCTTGAAATGCTTTGGTTGAAAAAATCTCTGTCAAATCTGGTCCTTCGGCATAAGCCATTATAGGTACTAATAATACAAACGCAATAACAAATGCGAATACTTTAAATAAGGTACTATGCTTTTTAGGTACCTCTCGTACTATATCACTGTGAAAGTGATTTAAAGTAGTTGTCATATTATACCGCTCCTTTCAAAATAATTAAAGTGGACAATGTAAATGCAACTACAACAAGAACAGTAAATATGTTATATTTTAAATACTGTCCTTTTGTTTCAGCATAAACATCTACACATGGGTGTCCAAATACTATTGAAAGAAAGGCTGAACTATCACCTAAATGTACTCTTGCAAATCCTATTAAGAAACATAATAAATAAGCGATAGCTGAAAGGAATACTGTTACAGATAAATATGACGTAACGCTAGTCATAGCCATGTTGGTTAATATTATATAACCATTTCCAATCGCAATTAATAAAAGTGTAAATAACATATACAAATACCTCCTAAATAAATAATTTTATTTTAATTATTCATGTAGGTGTATCTGTACTATCAAACACACCTACATGTGTCTAATAGAACATAAATCTAATTATTGTACCGCAATTTAAGACTATATAAAATAAGAGGAATAGTCCTAATTCGGCTATGAGTACAATACCTAAATTAGGTGAGGAATTTAAATCCCAAATACCTAAACTAAATATTTTTACAGGGTCAAATCCTTCTTTACCCGAAACTCCCGAAGGGTTTCTTATGGCTAAAAGAATATTTAAACCAACATGCCCTTTTAAAATCATGGTCATTACAAAACACATAACAATTAAGTACATTATAATTGTTAATGCGAAATATTGTAGAATTCCAATTAAATCTCCCTTCATCATAGAATGATAAACTTGTTTATATTCATTGAATACATCTCTAAAACCTTCCATTGGTGAAAAGACATTATCGGATAACTCCATAAAGATATCATCTTTTACACCTAAGCCTAAGTCCTCATTGAAGGCTGAAATACTATCGATATACCCATCAGAATATTTATCAGATGTGTATTTCATTGCATACGTATTTGAAGAATCATCTAATAGATAAAAGTTTACATCATTATCTAAGATAATTTTAATACATATACTTTCTCCTCCTGAACTGTACTCAACTTTACTATCTTTGTTACCTAACATAAGCTTATCATTTTGAAGGTAAACTGTGTTTGCTAATTCATCCTCAAATTGTAATGAACCTATTCCCGTAGTTGTTATATATGATGAGAATGGCATTGCTCTTCCTGAAAATAATAACTGCAATCCAGTAAACTTAGCCAGTATAACTCTATTCATAGCTTCTTCATCATTAAAACTATTTACTAGGGAATTTGTCAATTCCGAATCGTGTATAGGTGCTGACTCTAAACCATAAGTTGTTTTTATAAACTTATAATCTTGAATTATTACTTGAGCACCTGTTGGAATATCAGCATATCTTACAGTTTCAGCTTGATTATCTATAAGACGTGCCATTAAGGCTGAGTTTAGTCCACTAAAGAAAACATTACCCTGTTCTAAATAAGGACTGCTCTTACGTCTTACAATCTCACCGTTCTCAACTGTAAATAAACTTCTATCTAAATAAATATTTTTAAATGCATAAGCTGTTGAACCACTCTTAATTCCAAAAGAATCATCTTTACCAACAGTATTATCTTCGGTGTCAAATTTCTTACCTCGTACAACTGAACCGTTTGCGTAATAAAGACTACCATTTGATAAATCTTTTGTACTACCTATAGAAGATAAATCAGCATCTTTGTAATCTACTAAAGCTCTATATTCACCTTCTTGTAATTCCAATTCTTTAATAGTCTTTTTGATTTCTTCTCTCAAAATATCTTTACCGTTTTCATCAGTAAACTTATACGTGTCACCAGTACTTCTAGTGACCTTACCTGTTATTGGTTCAACATCAGTAAGCGTCCAATATCTATCTACCATTGTTGTAGGTTTTTGAAGGTAGTAAGTTTTACCACCTAATATAACCTCAGTTCCAGTAGTGACTTCATCAGTAAGACTATCTCTACCGTTAACTTTTAGTTGTCCTTCTTCATACTTAACCCTTTTATCTTGGTCTATATTTTTAAAGACTGAACCTGTAGGTGTGATAATATACATATTACCAAACACTTTAGAATTATTCACATCTTCAGCTTTAGCACAATAGAATATACGTCTGCCTGTGATATCTCCTGTACCACTAAATAATTTCTTTTCGAAATCATCTAGACTACCATCCGTATATTTATTTAAGTAGCTTTGGGATAATGGTAAGTTTTTAAATAAAGCATCTATGACCGATGATTCATCAGCTGAGGAATCATGAATTAAAACAGAAAGGTCAGGTTTTAGATAGCCTGAAGTTATATAGTCTATATTTTCAGTACCATATATAAAATTACATAAAGCGTTTGATAATATAATATTATTATCCCACCACTCTTGTAATTCTCCTTCTGTAGGTCTAGAGAATAAAAACTCTGAAGCATCTTTTACTGATAACTCAGGGTCTTTAAAATAATTCAAAATTATCCTATCATTATTTGGTAATGAATAAGCCCAGTCAACCATCACAGTTACCTTTTTACCGTTTACTAGAAAATCTCTTGTAAGACTTGTAACTGCTCTTGTTAACATATTTACATTATAATAGTCTGAAGTTTTACTAAAGAAACCAGACTTTATTGCTGAGTTATTCATAACTGTAGCTCTTTCTATTGTACCACCTGTACCTACAACATCAACCAACTTTTCATTTGGTAAATCTTCTGAAATAAACATTTTACCCGGGTCTATATCAGATAGATAAGCATTGCTCATTAAACCTACAATAACTTCTAGGTTGTAATAAGTATCTGCTGTATTATCAATGACAATTGGTTTAGCTGTTTTAATAACTTTATTTCCCACCATAGCAGTATTATTATCTTCTAATAAAACTGCCATTGTACCTGTTGCTCTATTCTTTAAGATTTTGGTGGACATGACCATAAGTTCTCCTAAAGACCTCTCTATTTCTCTAGCAGAAATATAATTAGTAACAGTCTTATCGTTACTAACTTGAGTCACAGTCTGTAACTGTGTAGAAGAATCTATTTTTAAATCATAGGTTAATTTGCTGTCTATAAGTGCTAAAGCTTCTGTATCAGAACTAGCCTTTACAGTAAATGTAACTACCACACCATTATCTGATTTAGAAACATCTGACACTTCATCACCCTTAGTCAACTCAGATATAGTTTTATTTTTAAATTCTACCTTATCTGGACTCGGAAATAACTTTTTGATTTTATATTCTACAGCTTCATCACTAACTTCTGTAACAGAATCTGTCGTCAAATCATCAGGCGAAACTGTATTATCTTTATCTGCTAAATAAATTTCTTTACCCTTGTATAAACTACTTATATTTCCAAATAATTTAAATGATGTAGCTTCTAACACACTATCATCTGAACTATTTGGGTCAGCAAAATCTGGAGTATAAGTAGTTTTATTTATACTCATATTATTAGAGCTAGGCTCTATTCTTTCTATTGATAAAGTTTGCGGTTCTATGCTATCGTCTATATCAGTATACAGACTAACATTATTTCTTACGAAACCTTGTTCCATCAAAACTTTATCATCTTCAGACAATGCATCTAGGTCTACTTGTACACGATTATTTACATCATGAATTCTGTAGAACAAGTTTAAAACAAAATCTGTGTTTATAGGATTATTAAATCCTGTTACTTCATTTAAGTTCTCTTTATTTAAAATTCCTAATGAAAGGAAATATAATACCATATCCTTATCTTCATCTGATAAAGCTGATATATCACTATTGCTAAATAAATAATTTATCTCATTTGATTTATCTTTATCATATGATAAATTATTGGGATTAATGAACATATTAACATATCTTAAAGCTTCAAGTTTAGTTAATGATTCATTTACTAGAAAAGAACATTGATTTCTTTCTAGTGTGAAGTTTTCTGTTTTTGTGTTAAATAATCTAAATATCCCTTTTGCTTTCCATGCTTTACCCAGTTGATTATCTAGGTCTACTTTAGATGTATTATAATAGTAAGGTTGTAAACTATTATCCCATTCGGGTAATCTCTTAGCTTGTCCACTTTGAATTGTATTATAATCATTAACAAATTCAATATCTTTAAATTCATTAATATCTAATACACCTTTATCTATAAGTTCAACTAAATATAATTCGTGGACATTTGGTGAAATATAAACATTATAATCACCCTCGTCGAAATTATTAATATCATCTGCTTTTCCATCGTTTGGTTTATAATCAGAACTGTCACCTTTTAGTGTAGTTACTTCATTATTCACCATTCTCTGTGAACTAGCATTAAATACAAAAGGTCTAGATAAAATAACACCTTCTACTGTCTTATACAATCCCATTAGGAAATCTGTTCTATTAAAGTTTAGGTCAGTATCTTCTCCGTTATCGATTTCCATACCTTTATCTGAAAATTTTATTTTACTTTCTCTTGAGATAATATTATTCTCTATAAGATAATCGAGAACTTCATTATTTGATTCTACTATTCCAGAGTTATTTGTAAAAGTTTCGTTAATGTCACTTTTAGTATCTATACTAGATATTATAGATTGACTTTGTGTGTCAGATAATTTAAAATCTGAATACTGTGAAGTGTTATTCACTATTCTAACACCACTAACTGACGCACCTATCAACGACAGATTTATACTGAATAATAGAACTAAACAAACAGTTATTCTTAAATACTTGCTCATATTATTTTCTTCTCAAACCTAATTAAAATAGGTAGATTAGGGCAAGCCTTTAGAACATCTGAATTTTCTTCATAAATTTTAGTCCTATATTCAGTAAACTCTTGGTGAGTTAATATCTCACCTATAATATCTTCAAAACCTCTAGAAATACTAATTACTGCGGCAACAGCCTGTTTCCCACTTTCCTTCAACTTAGGATTATCTTCGGGACTCATACAGGTGTATAGTTTTTGCAGTATCATAGTTTTTAGATTTTCCATACGTTCTGTTTCTTCTTGATATTTTTTACTCTCAAGTTCTTCTTGTTTTCTTTTTGCACTAGGTCTGTTCCTTAGTGCAATTCTAATACCTGTCCCTATCTGCTCAAAGAAAGGTAGTTTCTTTGGGTCAAAATAGGTATCATTATCTGATGTACCAATATCAATTCTGTCACGTAATAAAATACGCATCTATTCACCTCCAAACACATGTAACTCCTTTGTGTTAGAATCATTTTGTTTAGAATCCTCGGTGTTGATAACTGGTTTTGTTTGTTGACTTTGTACTACAGATTTAGAGTTTCCGAATTGCTTACTAAGTTGTCTAAATGAATCAGAAGTCAATGTCTTTATTTCTGCATTTTGAGTATTTATCTTGTCTTTCACTAACTCTTTATTTAGACTTTCAGCATTAACATTTTGCTCTGAAGCGTTTCTAGAATTCTCTTTATAGATATCAGATATTTTCTTTTTATTTATTATTTGTGCTATCTTTATAAATGTCATCTTTAAGTCACTATCTGATAAGTTGTTATAATGTAAAGTTTCTAACTGCTTTGCAATACTTAGGACTATACTAGAGTTTAAGAAACCTTTTAGTAGTTTCTTTTCTTTTGTATTAAAAGGTCCTGCTATATCGCCAAGAATTAAAAACATTACGTCAGAAAAGTAATTTTTAAATTGCTCTGTTATAACATCAGTTGGATATGAACTACAAATATAATCCATTGTTGGAACAGCATATTGTAATCCCATATTCATATTTTCTAGAAGTTCAGTAAATAATGATGTATCAATACAATTCAAAAATGTAGCGATATCTTCTTCTGTAGCTTCATTATTACTGATAAATTCTATTGTATTTGTTAGGTCTCTAGGTACACCTTTAGCATACCTTATTACCATTGAAGCTACTGCAGATGTAGTTTTTGTTATACCACATTGAACACAACATCTGTCAAACAATAATTTACTTTCCTTATCGTTAAGTCTATTAAATGTGAAATTGATTGCTCTGCTTCTTAACTCTGGCAGTAATTTTGTTTGTTTTGTTGTACATAAAATAATAAATGTATTATTGTCCAATCTGTCTATTTCCTCTAATAAAGCTGTTTGCTCAGATTGCTCTAAACTGTGAGCTTCTTCTAAGATATAAACATTATTACCGATTGGTGTTTGTAATACAAATATTTCTTTTATCAAATCTAAAACATCTTTTCTTGAATTAAGAATACCTAAGTTCTTTTTAATAAGATTTTTAGATTCACCTGTGGTTTTCAATGCTTGTAAATTCTGCTTACAAGATTTACACATTAAACAAGGTTCCCCATTGCTAGGATTTTGACAAGTTAATGCTAAACCTGCTATCTCAGCACAAGTAGATTTACCTGTTCCGGGAATACCACTTAATATAGTAAATTTAGGAAATGCATTTCTTTTAAGTGATGATTGCATCAACTTAACTGTACTTACATTTCCAACTACTTTTGAAAAATTATATATTCTCATCATTATTTCCTCCTACTAATATTAGTGTATTAATACACTATAAAAGGTACTACTTTAGTACCCTCTAACTGTATTAATATAATAGCTTTAAATTCACTAAAATACATCCAAGTTATCTATAATACTAACGATATTTTTATTTAAAACAGTTTCATATTCTATTGGTTTATTTGTTAATAAGATATATTCTTTTGTAGAACCTTTATCCTTTTCTTTACCTTCTTCTGGGTCACAATCAAATACACACTCTAGGTATTTTCCAGTATAAGTTCCACAATATAAAACTTTATCTGAATTTGTAAGTTGTGGTATGTGTGTATTAGAATCGTAACAATATAAACCTTCACAGAAAGTAAGGTTTGGGTTATTATCATATGTGCTAGGTTTTAGGAGAGAAAGTCCTTTCAAACCATAATGTGAGAACTGAAACATGCCATCTCTTAAAACAAATATATAACCAAAATTCATTTTAATTCCTATTACAAATTCATTACCTTTTACATATAATTCATAATCTTCTTCTTTTACACACAATCCTGCACCTAAGTCTAAATCTAATTTTTCTATAAAATCCTTTGTTAGGTTTCTAGGAAAATATAACTCATTATTTACACATGTGTGTGCAGAAGTAC
>CALEBD010000207.1 GCA_937944945.1 uncultured Clostridium sp.
CGTGTGAGTATAATTGAATGAGGAATGACTAGTCCCAGATGGACTAAGCGGTTTGAGGGCGCGATAACCCTGATTCTAGATGCAGTGACCTTTAGCAAGTCATATTATGCAGCAAAAATACACTAAGGTGACGCAGAGAAAACACCTATTAAAAAACGGCAGAGCTTATAAGTTTCAAGATATGTAAACTTCGTCTTAATATAATGCGGTTCAATCCAGAATTGTTGTTATTAATAGATGTACTTAGATTAAGGAGATACAGAAGACTATGTCATTAGGTTAGGAGTATAAGATGTTATACTATATTTACTAATGTATCTACGCTGAATAAAGCCAGCTATGAGTAAATGTGCTTTAATGTTTAACTTTTAATAAAATGGGAAGTTCAATGGAACTGTAAACGCTAAGACTACCGTTGTAAGGATAGTGTAAGTAGACAGATCACCACCCCGACTGCCAACCGTTATGCCGACTGTTAAGACACTCGTAAAGTATATAGCAGCAACTATATATGTGAGAGAACGCTGAATCATTAGCAACCTGTTGCTACTTCTTATACTGTCTCTATAAGGGTAGTAGTACACTTATGTGAAGTATCCATAAGCAAGACAAGGGAATGATAAAGGGTGGAAATCCCAATATTCGCGCAGTATAAACAAACAAATCCTGGAAATGGTACAAGTGGGTCATGCTATAAGCAATGAGCTTGTGATTTTAGTAACGTTAGATTAAACGACCCTCATTCGCGTAGAATGTTGTAATTCCTATATGCCTGTAGACATACCAGTTGTCGATGATAGGCCCTGTATATTATACTAGTACAATACTTATGCTAGATTATATGATATATAGTACGGACGTTTTCGTATTGAAAGTTCAGCGCAACGTAAAAACGGTCTGAATGAATACGCAAGAGTTGATAGACTTTTTGTAAACAAATAATTCTATCTACAAACATACAAAGTATTTTCATATCTTTTTATCAGAAGTAACTCTCAGAGTATTTCTCATAGATTTTTCAAATTTATTTTCAAAGTAAACTGAGTAGATTATGTGATTGAATTCACGCTAATATTTCAAAGCTTTTTAAAGCGGTACTATATAAGACGAGTACATTAGTAAATAAATAATCGAAAGGTGGAGAGCATTAACAAAGTATTAACTAAAAAACTAAGAAGAGTTTCGTATTGGTGAAATCAAGCACGGACTCAGAAAGGAAACATTCTTATGGATAATAAAGCATCTGCACCAGTAGTGAGTGCATTAGTAGGTAACCAGAGCGTTGCCTCTCAGGTTTTAGCTCGTTACCGGGCAACAGCAAAAGAGTATGGTCGCTATTTTGGCGAACAAATCTATACCGTAGTAGCAACCAATCCTGACCTGAAGTGGAAGGAAGATGTGCTCAACGATAAGAATACTTTACGGAAAGAAGTCAATATCTTTGTAGTGAAGGCTATTGACATCTTAGACGTTAAGTTCATTGCCAAAGACTTGGACGGTGAGCCGAAAATTATGTTGAATCCTGACGATAACGACCCGAACCTTGTGTTCCAGTTAGTTAAGCCAGAATTTAGCAAGGCAGACCGGAAAAGTGTAGCAGAATGTATTGAACGTATCGGCAAGAAAGGCAGTCGCCCGATGTTCTTCGCAGCAGAGGAGTTGTCTATGCTGAACGAAATGCTGGCTATTCACAATCGTGGTGTCCTCAACTTCTATGAGGAATTGTCTCGTAAGTATCTTAAGCTTAGTGAGACTGTACGAGATATGATGGACCAGTCAGCACGCATGGAACTGGAATACCAACGGCAGTGTGGCGTAGTTTCTGATGAATCTGAAGTTACACTCCAGGTAAACTTGGAAGAATCTGCAGAGTAAGTAAGCTATGAGCAGAATATCTAAATCTAGAGTTGATCTTCTGCAAATACTTATTAACACTGAGCCTACCATATTAGCTAAAGTTCAGAGTTGGGACGGAAGCTCTAAGATAACTCCTAATGCTACTTCTGTAAGAGAGGATGGTCAGGTCTTCTTTTACTATGGCAAAGGACCTTTATGGTGGCAACGGCTATTGAATACTTATGAATCGGTGAGTATTCTTGATGTAGCAATTCGTATTGCAGATGCAATAACTGGTTCTGGTGGAACTAGGAATGAAATAGCTTTCAATGGTATTACACAAGCATTACTTGAGGAAGCAGTAAAAAATCGTGATCTCGATTGCGTTATAGATATCTTATTTGATAACCTGAGAACGGCTTCGACTGGAGAGCTGCGCTCTAAATATATCAATAAGGAAGCTATTGAAAAATTCGTAAAAGAGAAGGGCCTAACTAGCAAAGTAGTTATTAGTGATAACACTTTTGGCTTTGCCGGTATTGAAATTAGACCAGGCGTAGTTATACCTGTAAAACTAGGCAAGGTTAAAACTTTATAATATTTGAATTGGAATATTATCTAAGAAACTATATATTTTCACGGGGTGAATTGGCCCCGTTTAAATACAATACTGTAGCTCAATTGAATAGAGCATCAACCTTCTAAGTTGACGGTTATGGGTTTGAGCCCCATCAGTACTACACTAGTAGACGTAATTTGGTCAAGTATTAACTTAAAAAAATCAACTTGAACATGAAATCAATTACATCTAAATATATTATTACACGTCGTAAAGAACTTAGTAACGAGATTACCAAATACTGGAATATTATCAAGAATGAAAATGTTACCCCTACGGGAGCTAAGCGTAACTTTGATTTGAAGGCGCTGATTCTTGACATCCAAGCAAAAGCAGAAGAACGTATCCTGTTAAAATTGTACTTACAGTGTATCAATATGGGTTATAAGAAGTTCTCTGAGTTACCAATAACTAACAACTATCTTGATATCTTTACTTTGTCAGAGAAGCAAGAGCAGTTGTTTCACTTAAGTAAGATTAAGACTCTTGATCCTAAACTTAAGCGTGCTAAAGGCAAGAAAAACTTAGATAAGACAGAAGAATTAACTTCTGCTTATATTAGTAGTTTGAAAGCTAAATTACAGCTGGAAATAAATGCCTTGAACAAGAAGATTGAAGACTTCAATAATGGTGCAGAACTCAGTATTGAAGAAGCACCGTTATCATTAGTAGCATAAAAAATGAAAAAAGTATATTATATACGTAAAAGTTTTTTTGAAAGTAGCAGTAAATTTGAGAATAGAGTAAATTCTATTCTCAAAGATATTGCTGATAACAATACCATAGATTCAGTAAGTTGGAATAACAAAGCTGTCATGGTATATTATGAGATAGAGAAAAAGAAGCCAGCAATAAAAGGCTTTAGTAAATAACCATTAAAATTATCAAGATTATGAAAAAGAATAAGAACTTTAAGATAAAGAGACAAACTTTAAGAAATCAGAAACGATCAATTAAAGCTAAAAAGCGTAATTATCCCAGAATTGTAGTAGGCGGCAAGTTCGTCAAGAAACATTGTCCAGTAGAAACTACAAGGGATTTCGAGATCGGTCCGTCTTTAGTAACTGTAGTTAAAGATGGGAAAACAGTAGAATGGAACTCCTGGAGTTCTAAACGGAAACAACAGCCTACCAAAGTAGCTATTGAAGCTATGAAGGAGAATAAGGCTATAGCACAGTCCAAGAAAGAACGTATCAAACAAATTCTTATGAAAGCAGGCTATGATCCAACTGTGAACTATACCCGTAAAGAGAAGAAGAAATTTACTCGTATAGTTAAAGACAACTTATTTGTTAAAGCTAAACCTACTACGCTTACTACAAAACAGATAAAGGATAAGTTGAAAGCTAATCGAGCAGCCAAAAAAGCTGAATTAGCAAGTAGAAAGGCTAAACTTGCAGAAATGCAGGCTAAATTTGAAGAAGAAGCTCGTAAGCCTTTACCCAGTAAGGAAGGCAAACAAAAAGGCTTTACAGCGGCTGAATTAGCTGTTAAAGAGAAGCCTAACAAGCGTAAGTTCAAGTATACTGTACAAAGAAGGCGTAGTGACGATGAGAAACGTGTCTATGACTTCAAGACAGACTACTTTATTGCACTTACAAGAGACGATGCCAAAAAGAAAGCAGCAATAGAAGCAAAGAAGTTTAAGAAAGATACTTCATTTGCCGGTATTACTGTACAAGACATAGAGGGTGATAATAACATCATCTACTATGACGGTAAATCATTATTAGCAGCTTAATTATTAACTAAAAAATTATCAAGATTATGGGAAAGCAGAATTATACAGAGTGGAAATTAGCAGAAGCTAAAAGAATCAGACATAAAGCATGGAAAGATGAGCGTGATAAACGCTTAGCACAAAGTGTAGCTGATAAAGAAAAGAATAAGGATAAAAAGCCAGAAGACTGGTCAAGTCCGAGATTGAAAGAGCTTCGTGCAAAGAAAAAAGCACAGGCTAAAGAACAAAAAGCTAAACAATTAGCAAAACAAAAAGAAGCAAGGCTTCGTTTAGAGAAACCTAAATGTCCCTTGAAATTCTTATCATTCTATGAAGGTAGAAATAAGAACAGAAAGCAGCATGTTGGAGGCTGTAAAGGAAAAGATAAAAACCCAGCCGATATAGCATCTAGCCGTAGCTATTATCGTAAGATAATTAAGCCTATGCTTAGAGCAGCTTAATTCTTCGTTTTTTTTCATGAAGTTCTTGTACCAGAACTGAAATGGTACTGTTTTCCGTGTAGCTTAAGAAGAGGTTAGAGCCGCAGCAAAATGTAAGTCTGTGTGATTGTGTCAGTTCGAGTCTGACCACGGAATCTAACTAATATTTTTGATATGATTATACGCGACAAGAAGGTCTATGTATATGATATTGAAGTATTTCAAAATATCTTTCACTGTTCTGTTAAAAATACAGAAACAGGAGAAATATATAAATTTGAAATCTCTGAAAGAAAGAACCAGCTAAGAGAATTAGTAAAGTTCTTTAAACAAGTAGACTCTTACATAAAATGGGGTGATTTTTATACTACAGATTTAGAAATAAAATCTGAGGTTATCTTCTGTGGATATAATAATCTGCATTATGATAACCCTATAGTAAATTATATTATAGAGTATGAAGATAAACTCATGAGTTATAATGTAGCTACAATATGTAGTTCTATATTTAACTTAAGTAGGACTATTACTACTTCTACAGAAGATAATATAGAAGCTTGGAAACATTGGAAGTATCAGATTTGGTTTGATACTTTTGATTTACTTACTATGCTTTACTCTAATAAACTTAGAGTAGGTTTGAAAGAAATCCAAGTAACTATGCAATATCCTAATGTACAAGAATTTGTATGTGATTGGAGTAAGCCACTTCCATTAGAAGATTTTGACAATATGATTGATTATAATATCAATGATATAGAGTCAACTGCAGAGCTTTTAAATAGATGTAAGAAAGATATTGATTTACGTATAGCTATTGAAGATGAATATGGAGTACGAGTCCTTAGTAAAGATGGTGTGAATATTGGAATGAAGATCTTAACTCAAAAGTATCTTGAGAAAACAGGTTTAACCTGGTGGGATATTGAAGGATTAAGATCACCAATGGATTATATA